>JBMYWO010000049.1:0-12403 GCA_049607505.1 Polaribacter sp. | reverse complement strand
TTAAAATCTAGAGTAGGATTAGCTATGTATGCTCTTAAAAATAGATATGTTGAATATTCTACTTTATTGGAAGTGTTTTTTTAAAATCTATTTTTTGATAGCTAATCCTGTGTGAATTTAGTCCACTAAAGGTGGAATTCTTAAAACCTGACCAGGATATATTTTATCTGGATGTGAAAGCATAGGCTTATTAGCTTCAAAAATTACTGGATATTTCCCTGCGTTTCCGTAATATTCTTTTGCTATTTTACCTAAGGTATCTCCACTTTCTACGGTATGAAATTGCGCCATAGCAGCCTCTTCTATTTCTTCTACTTCTGCTACTGTCATATTATCTTCTACAGATGCAATACCTTCTGTATTGCCAATAACTAATACTACTTTTTCTTTTGTTGCCAAATCTGTAGCTTCACCCGAAACTTTTGCAGTATCATCAGCTACTTCTATAGCTAAATTAGTTACTTTTAATTCTAATGTGTTTACCGCATTTCTTAAACTAGCCGCTTTTTCTGCACTTTCTTCTTCTGTAGTTTTTCCTACTCCAAATACTTTTGCTCCTGCGTTTTTAATGAATGAAAAAATTCCCATTTTTTGATTTTTTTTGAATTAATAATTTAATTTTTTGTGAGACGCAATATACAATTTTATTATCTTTAAAAAATAAAAATGATCAAGAACAAAAATAAAAGCAATTCATTTTAAGAAGCCTGCTCTAAACTAAACTGTTTGTCATATAAGTTTCTGTAATAGCCATTTTCTCTCTCTAATAATTCTTGATGATTTCCCTCCTCTACAATATACCCTTTGTCCATTACTATAATTTTATCCGCTTGTTTTATGGTGGCTAATCTATGTGCAATGACTATAGAAGTTCTTCCTTTGGTAATGGTTTCTGTGGCATATTGTATCATTTGTTCTGCGTGTGAATCTACAGAAGATGTTGCTTCATCTAAAATTAAAATACTTGGTTTGCTTACATAGGCTCTTAAAAAAGCAATCAATTGTCTTTGTCCTGATGATAACATGGCACCTCGTTCTTTTACATTATAATGATATCCTTCTGGAAGCGACATAATAAAATCATGAATTCCTATTTGTTTTGCAGCTTTTTTCACATCTTCCAAAGTGATGTTTTCATTTTTTAGCGTGATGTTATTTAAGATAGAATCTGAAAATAAAAACACATCTTGCAATACCACCGCTACTTGATTTCTTAAGGTTTCAATTTCATAATCATCAACAGAAATTTCATCAACAGAAATAGTTCCACTATCTATTTCATAAAAACGATTTATCAAATTAATAATGGTAGATTTTCCTGCGCCTGTTGCACCAACTATAGCAACAGTTTGCCCTTTATCTACATGAAAAGAAATCCCTTTTAAAACTTCTTCATCTTTTACATAACTAAAATGTACATTTTTAAATTGAATATTTCCCTCTAATTTATCTGCTTTTATAGCACCATTTTTAGCAATACTACTCTCTGTATCAATTACTTTAAAAACACGTTCGCCAGCAACAATGCCCATTTGCAATTGGTTAAATTTATCTGCAATTTGGCGTAAAGGTCTAAACAGCATTTGTGCATAGGTAATAAAACCAATAATCATACCTACTGAAATTCCAGCATTTTGTATGACTTGTCCGCCACCAAACCAAACAATTAATCCGATACCAATAGAGGATAAAATTTCTGCAATTGGAAAGAAAATAGAGAAATACCAAATGGTTTTTATATAGGCTTTTTTATGCTTGTTGTTTATTTCTTTAAAATTATTGTATTCAATTTTTTCTCTATTAAATAACTGAACTATTTTCATTCCTGTTACACGCTCTTGCACAAAACTATTTAAGTTAGCAACTTGATTTCTAACTTCTTGAAATGTAGCTTTAATGGCTTTTTGAAATAATTTAGTAGCATAAATTAAAATGGGTAAAATTGCTAACGCGATTAATGCCAATTTCCAATTTAAAATTAGCATCACAATAGTAACAGCTAGCATTTTTAAAATATCACTTACAATGGTAAACACTCCTTGAGAAAAAAATGCGGCGATGGTTTCTATATCAGAAACGACTCTAGTAACCAGTTTTCCGACAGAATTGGTGTCAAAATAAGACATTTTGAATTGTAAGATATGTCTAAAAATTTTGGCTCTAATATCTCTAATAATATGTTGCCCAACCCAATTGGCAAAGTAGATAAATGCAAATTGCAATAACACTTCTATGAGCAAAATACCCAACATTAATAAGGTATAGTTTAATAAGCCAACTTTGTCTTTAGAAAGCATATAATCATCTACGGTATTAATTAAGATATAGGGGCTTAACACCGAAAATAACGCTAGTAAAATAGTTGAAGAAGCTGCAATAAAGAAGTACAATTTATAGCGTTTTGCAAAACTCATCAGTCTTGAAAAAATTTCTATATCGAATGCATTTCCTGTTTTTTCTGCCAAAATTTAATATTTTATGTGGGTTAAAAATAATCCTTTTGCAGGAACTGACAATCCTGCATTGCTTCTATTTTTACTTTCTATAATTTTTCTAAAATCATCTATTGAAGTTTTTCCCAAACCTACATCTACCAAAGTTCCCACAATGGCTCTTACCATATTTCTTAAAAATCGATTTGCTAAAATATGGAAAGTGAGTTCCTTTCCGTTTTGTTTCCAAATTGCTTCTGTAACATCGCAATTATAAGTATAAACATCCGTTTTTACTTTAGAAAAAGTCTGAAAATTGGTATATTCTAATAATAATTTTGCAGCTTTATTCATTAAAGAAACATCTAATTTTTGGGAGTGAATTTGCCAAGAAAAATCTAATAAAAACGGATTTCTACCCAACCATATTTTATATTCGTAACTTCTGCTTTTCGCATCAAATCTGGCATGTTTTTCATCAGCTACTGAAAAAAGTTGATGCACAGCAATATCATGTGGCAATACTGAATTTAGTTTGTATACATAACCTTCATTTAATTCTTTATCAACATCAAAATGCGCAAACATTTGTGATGCGTGTACACCCGTATCTGTTCTTCCTGCGCCAACAACTTCAATTTTTTGTTGTAAAATGATACTCAGCGCATCATTCAGTTTCTCTTGAATAGAAATTGCATCTGGTTGCATTTGCCACCCGTGATAGTTTTTGCCATTGTATGAAAGTTCTATAAAATATCTCAAGAAATCTTGTTTTGAAGACATCAAAATTACGGAATTTATTTTGTTATTAGTACCTTTGTAAGGTGAAGAAAATCTTACTACTTTCTGATACACACAGTTATATAGACAATCAAATTTTAAAATTTGTAAAACAAGCTGATGAGGTTTGGCATGCTGGTGATATTGGTGATTTATTGGTAACAGATACCATAAAAAAACTAAAACCTTTGCGTGCTGTGTATGGAAATATTGACGGAAGTGATGCTAGAGTAGAATTCCCTTTAGATGCAAAATTTACAGTAGAAGGTGTATCAGTTTGGATGACGCATATTGGTGGATATCCGAATAAATACAATCAAAGAATTAGAGAAGAAATCAAAAAGAAGCCACCAAAGATTTTTATTTCTGGGCATTCGCATATTTTAAAAGTGCAGTTTGATAAAAAGTTAAATCTCTTACACTTAAATCCTGGAGCAGCAGGTAATCATGGTTTCCATAAAATACGAACAATGCTTCGTTTTAAGATAGACTCTGGAAATATTAAAGAATTGGAAATTATAGAATTGGCTACACGTGGTTAGCTATATAGATCTGCATTTAAGGAATATGTACTTATCAGGTTAAAATCTCTTTTTCCAGAATAGGCAACTCTACTTCTATACGAGTTCCTTTTCCTTCTTCTGAATCTATATTGAATTTCCCTTTCATAATTTGTATTCTAGCATTAATTTGATTAATCCCCAAACCATCTTTTTTTGCAACACTTGTTTTGTCGAAACCTTTTCCGTCATCAGAAATTTTTAAGCAAATGACACCTTCTTTTTCTCTTAATTTTATAATTGCTTTTTTAGCATTGCTATGTTTTAAAATATTATTTACAAATTCTTGAATAATATTATAGGTTTTAATCTCAAATTTCTGATGATATCGTCTTAAGTCTCCTATTTCCGTTTCAAACTGGAGTTGAGAATTAGAATATTTTTGCGCCATGTCTTTTATGGCGTAATGAAGACCAAATTTTAATAAAACCGAAGAAACGAGTGTATGCGATAAATCTCTAATTTTTTTTGATGCTTCTGTAATGATTTCTGTAGTTTTATCAATTTCTAAAGAAGTTTTTCCGTTAAATTGAGTTTTACAAGCTTGTAAGTGAAGGTTTGCCGAAGACAATAAAGCACTTACATTGTCATGCAATGTTTCTGCTATTTCTTTTCTTTCAGACTCTTTGCCATCTATTGTAGCATTTAAAACTCTGGTTTGAGATTCTGATTTTAATTTTTCTATTTTTTGAGTTTGAAGCAATTCAGTTTCGGAAAGTTTTAAGCCTAGGTTTTTTTGACGGAGCTTATAATAATTTAAAAAATACAATAAAGACAATGTTATTAGAAGCCCTCCAATGCCAATAATCCAAGAAGTATTTTGTGCTCTTAAACGCTTATTTTCTTCATCTCTAAGTAATAGTTCTTTTTTTGAATTAAAATCATATTCTGCGCTAATTTCTTCTATAAAGCCACTAAATTCTCTTTCTCTTAAATCATCTTCAATTACGTATGACATTTCTTGAAAATCATACGCTTTATAATCTTTTAAATTTCTCATAGCCCAAGCCAAATTAGCATATAAATTTAATTTATATTTTATTGCGACAGAACTTTTGTCATTTTTAATTAAATCTAATGCTTCAAAATAAATTTTTTTTGATTTTGTATATTTTCCTTCTGATAAATAAACATTGGCTAAATTGATTGTGGCACCCGCTAAATCTATGTTATTGTTTCTCTTTTTATGAATATTAATAGCCTTGTTGGCATATTCTTTAGCTGTTTCATAAAGTGAATCTTGTTCAAAGGCAACGGATAAGTTACTAAAAGAGATGGCTTTCAATGATAATATTTTATCATTAAATGAATTTAACAATTCTATTTTTTTATAGTAAATTTTAGCACTATCAAATTTTTTAATTTTTTGAAAAGTTGCTCCAATTCTTAAAAGAATACGATCATATTTTACATCTGAAAAACTATTAATATTCTTTTTTTCATTATGTATAATATTTTGATTTTGAATATTTAAAGATTTTTTATAATAGACTAGGGCTTTGTCAAATTTGTTTGTCTTATCAAAAATATCAGCAATTAAAGAGGAAGTTAAAAACTCGATTTCAACATCTTTATTTACTTTACTTTTTTCTAGTAATGACTGAGCTTCAATTAATGCTCTTGGGTATTTTTTTTTTAAATATAAGTTTCTAATTGAATTGTACTTGTAATATAAAGTTGAGTCATTTTCTTGTACTACTAAAAAAGAAGAAGCCAAATTAAATTTAGCTTCTTCTTTTTTAATAATACTGTCTTTTGAAAATACTTCAACTACAAATAGTAATTGTAGTAAAATAAAAGATTTAATAATCTTGTCAATATTCATTTAATAAATATCATAATTCTAAGTATCTCTTTCGTCATCTCCACCATTTCCTATAATACCTCTAGGTTTTCTTCTAGGCCCATTAGCTCTAGATTCAGTATTGTTACTATGATTCACAAAATCAAATTTTAATGGTTTATTAGCATTTTTTTCTAGTACTTTTGAATAGTTACTTTCAACACCATTTCCTTTTTCTAAATGGATTTCATAAATATCACTTTCTTTGTTGTAAACGAAATCTACCTCTACTTTATTTTTTACTTTAAAGTCTAAATTATAGGTTCCGTTTTCATTGCTAGTAATACTATATTCTGCTAACATTTCATTATTAGCATCAACATTTTCACCCAAAACAGTGCCATCATCTATAATAGTAATTTTTGGTTGTTTGTCAGAATTTGTATCTACAAAATCAATATTCAATTGCCCGTCTTCTATGAATAACATTTTGTTTATTCTTCTGTTAGACTCATTTCCTGAAGAATATAAATAAAATTGATTGCTATTTGTAGTTACGTTTTTTACATTATCTACTTTAACATTGTTGGCTAAATCATAATCTAAATAGTAAGTGCCAGTAGCATCTTTTTTAATTGTATATGATTTTAATAAATCTAAAGAAGATTGTTCTTCTACTAATAAATTCTCATCTGTGGCGCAAGAAGAAAGGGTTAAAAGAATGATTGTAGTAAGTGAAATTAATGAATTTATTGTTTTCATTATTAGGTAAGTTTAAAAAGTTAGTAATTTTGCTTTAATAATTGTGCTAAAAAATGATGAGGGAAAAAAGCAAGTAAGCAAATGTATGCAATTATAAAATGCTAAAACCTCTCGGGGGAAGAGGAATAAAATCACCAGACCTTGTAGGGGTAATTTTTTTAAAAAAAAATTAAGATCTGGATAATTTTATAGTTTGGTTAGGGGATTATTATTGGGGTACCTTAAACTATATTATTTTTTACTGCATACATTGCTAAACCTACTGCATTTTTGACGTTTGTTTTTCTCAACAAACTTTTTCTGTAAGTTTCTACTGTATTAACACTGAGGTTTAGAAAATCTGCAATCTCTATTGTACTGTATTCTTTGGTTACTAATTTTAAAACTTCTAGTTCTCTATCGGTTAGGGTATTTTTCAGATATTCATCTGGCATATTTCCTTTTGGTACACTTTGTTTGGTCAGAGACTTTAAAAGATTTTGTTGAATATCATCACTAAAGTACTGATTGTTAGCAGCAACAGCTTTAATTGCTTTTACTACATGTTCTCCAGCATCTTTTTTTGATAGATATCCTTTGCAACCAAGACTTAATACTTCTTGAACAATTCTTACATCGTCATAACTGGAAAGAATGATTGTTTTTTGTTTTATTTTTTTCTTTTTAAAATGTTTTAAAACTTCAAAACCGTCTAAAATGGGCATTGTAATATCTAAAATCAATACATCTGCTATATTTCCTTTAGTTTCAAACCAATCAATTACTTCTTTTCCTGTTAAAGAGTATCCTATAATTTCAATGTCTTTACTAGTATTTATTACAGCTGTGATGCCTTCAATTAATATTTTATGGTCATCAGCTACGTGAACTTGAATCTTTTTTTTCATTTCTTTTTGATGTTACAAATATAGATACGAATTAAAGATTACACAATCCCCACTTTCAGTGAAATTTTTGCTTCACTGAAAACAGTGATATTTATAACTATTTTTAGTTGTAAATTAATGCAATCATTTAATTTTTAATCAATTACTTCTTTTCAAAGATAATTATTTTTTGTCTTTCACACATTATGCTTTTTAAAAATGTACTTTCTAAAACCACAAACCTATGCTTAAAACAAAAACCGAGAACTATATTCTCGGTTTTTTTCGCACTAAAATATACTAAAATGTTAGTCTTATCGCAATCTATCTACAGATTTTACGAGATCCTCATCCTTTTTAATAGCTTTATTTGCCAAAACAATAAGCAAAATCACTAAAATCGGTAAGAACATCCCAATACCTTTCTCAGAAATCAAAATTTCTCCAGATACTATTAGAGATACATATATCAATAATCCTAATAAAAAAAGATTGACCAAAATAAGAATACGCCCAATGACGAATTGCAACTGTCTGTTTTTAAATAAAAAAATGTTTACAATAGAACCTATTGCAGAAGCAAAGAACAAAATAGGAATACATTTTAATAATATAGATTCTTGCTGAAATAAATGGAATGCAAAAACCGTTTCTTCTAAAGTTTTCCATAAACCAAATACAAAAATAAACCCTCCAGATACTGCTGAAGCTAATAATAGGTATATTGTTTGTATTCTTTGAAGCATTTGTAAAAGATAAGAAAACAAAAGTAATTTTTTCTTTTTAAAGAAGAAAACTTATAACTAAAAAAAAATATGTACATTTGTTACTTATTAACCTCACAAAAGTTATTATATAGCACTATATATAATAATGCCAATCTATAAACTTATAAAAATCTTATCCTATAACTTAAGATTATAACTTAACCTAATAAAATTAATTAATGTTCGAAATTTCTGAACTAAAAGCAAAAACGCTTTCTGATTTACAGGTGATTGCCAAATCTATTGGACTTTCTAAAATAAGTCAATTAAAAAAACTAGACCTAGTATATCAAATATTAGACACACAAGCTGCAAACCCGACTAAAGTGGGTGCTTCTGAAAAATCAAATACATCAAAATCGAGTAAGCCAAAGAGAAAACGTGTAAACAAAAATCCGCAAGCTGAAATTATTCAAGAAAAACCTAAAGAAAAAGAAATAGTGAAAACTGTTGAAAAACCAAAACAAGAGAAAATTAAATTTCGTGAACCTGATGTTAAAAAAGATACTACTAAAGAGGTGAAAAAGGAAAATACGGAACAAAAACCTGCGAACAATCAAAATAGACCTCAACAAAAAAACAACAATCAGCATAAAAATAAAAACAATTCAAACAGAAGCCATAAATCTGGAAACCGTTATCGCGACCCTGATTTTGAATTTGACGGAATTATTGAAAGTGAAGGCGTACTGGAAATGATGCAAGATGGCTACGGATTCTTACGTTCTTCAGATTATAATTATTTATCATCTCCTGATGATATTTATGTATCCCAATCGCAAATTAAATTGTTTGGGTTAAAAACGGGTGATACAGTTAGAGGAAATGTTCGTCCGCCAAAAGAAGGTGAAAAATATTTTCCTCTAATTAGAGTCTCAAAAATTAACGGATTGAATCCTAATATTGTTAGAGACCGAGTTTCTTTTGAACATTTAACACCATTATTTCCAGAGCAAAAATTTGATTTAGCAGAAAAAGGAAGCTCCTTATCAACAAGAATTATCGATTTATTTTCCCCTATCGGGAAAGGACAACGTGGTATGATTGTAGCACAGCCAAAAACGGGTAAAACAGTGTTATTAAAGGATGTAGCAAAAGCTATTGCTATGAATCATCCAGAAGTATATCAAATTGTTTTATTGATAGATGAACGCCCCGAAGAGGTTACGGATATGCAACGCAGTGTTCGTGGTGAAGTGATTGCTTCTACTTTTGATGAACCCGCAGACAAACATGTGCGTGTTGCTAATATTGTTTTAGAAAAAGCAAAACGCTTGGTAGAATCTGGACACGATGTCGTTATTTTATTAGATTCCATTACACGTTTGGCTAGAGCCTATAATACCGTTGCGCCTGCTTCTGGAAAAATACTCTCTGGTGGTATAGATGCAAACGCACTGCACAAACCAAAACGCTTTTTTGGTGCCGCAAGAAACATAGAAGGTGGTGGTTCTTTAACCATTATTGCCACGGCACTTACCGAAACAGGTTCTAAAATGGATGAGGTTATTTTTGAAGAGTTTAAAGGAACGGGTAATATGGAATTACAGTTGGATAGAAATATTTCGAATCGTAGAATTTACCCTGCTATCGATTTAATTAAATCAAGTACACGACGTGATGATTTATTATTAGATGATAAAACAGTACAACGTATGTGGGTATTGCGTAAATATTTAGCAGATATGAATCCTATAGAGGCTATGGAATTTATTAATGAACGTATTAAATTTTCTAAAAATAATGATGAGTTTTTGATTTCTATGAATGGATAACCAAATTTTAGAAAATAATCCAACTTCTCAAAGATGAACTTGAGACATAATAGATTGAATAAGAATAAAATACTTCTAGTAACAACTCACAAAATTATACTAAAAGCAAATAGCTTTTAGACACCTTCGGAATCATCTTCCTATAAAATTAATCATTATTAATCGAAACCCTTGTAAGTCTTTTGTTATCAAGACCTTTCAGGTTTCAAAAACCTGAAAGGTCCCGTAAAACACTTATGCTTGAAGTACTGATTTTAAAGAATCTATTAGGGTGGAAAAAATGGCGGATAAAAATATAAGGATGGAAAAACAAGGAGTTTTCAATGGGTATATCCGTTACAAAAGTATAGACAAAAAGGTGTTTTTAATAAGAAAAGTGTATCATTAATTTTTTATGACACTACCAAAAAACTTTTACAGTAACGGAAAACTATTATTAACAGGAGAATATCTTGTGCTAGACGGTGCAACTTCTTTGGCAGTTCCCACAAAATTTGGGCAAGATTTGGTAGTTGAGTCCATTAAAGAACCTCAATTGATTTGGGGAAGTTTTACCAATACTGGAGATTGTTGGTTTGAAGCAGTTTTTGATCTGCCAAAACTACGTTTGGTAAGCTGTACTTTTAATTCTGAAAAAGAAGGAAACGCAAAATTCCTGTCTGCCGACAGGGAAGATATTGCAGAAACCTTACTAGAAATTCTGCAAGAAGCAAAAAAACTATCCCGAAACCTCGGGACTAACTTCTTAAATACCGAAAATGGTTTCATTGTAAAAACGAAGTTAACATTTCCAAGAAACTGGGGATTAGGAAGTTCTTCAACCTTAATTAATAATATTGCTTCTTGGGCTAACATTGATGCCTATCAATTACTTTGGAATTCTTTTCAAGGAAGTGGCTATGATATTGCTTGTGCGCAAAACAATTCGCCGATATTGTATCAATTAAAAAATAAAAAACCAATTGTTGAGCAAGTTGAATTTCGTCCAAACTTTAAAGAGAATTTGTTTTTTGTTCACTTAAATAAGAAACAAAATTCTAAAGAAGGAATTGCTACATACAAAGCGCAGCATAACAAGTTTAGTGAAATAGATACGGTCTCTAATTTATCAGAAGAATTTATAAAAGCAAATTCTTTAAAAGATTTAGAAAAAATAATTGTTGAACATGAACAAATTATTAGTTCCATTATCAAACAAAAAACGGTAAAAGAAAATTTATTTTCGGATTATTTTGGCGAAGTAAAAAGCCTTGGGGCTTGGGGCGGAGATTTTGTATTAGCAACGGGTAATGAAAATACACCTAAGTATTTTAAACAAAAAGGATTTGAAACTGTGCTTTCTTATACGGCAATGGTTTTATAAAATTAGAACTAATCTATCATTATGACAAAAAAATAACATTAAGGTGCAATTTATTTAAAATCAATAATTTAAATATTATTTTTTCAATCAATAAAACTTATTTTTTGTTATGTATTTAGATAACTTTCTTAAAAATTCTGATTATAAAGAAATAGCTTGTTTAGAAATCAAATAAATCCTACAAATTTTCCTAATCTAACATCTTGTATTTAATAAAAAAGTTTTACATTTGCAAACTCTTAAATTTAAGAGTAAAATAAATTTTAATTGATTATAGGTTCAATGATCACAGAGAAATCTGTAGCAACAATAGAGATTGTTGAAAACCGTAATCGCAATTTGAATAACTATGTACACAGATCCCATTGCGGATTTTCTTACTAGGGTAAGGAATGCAATCGCAGCAGGACACAGAGTAGTAGAAATTCCAGCTTCGAACTTGAAGAAGGAAATGACTAAAATCTTGTTTGACCAAGGGTATATTTTAAGCTACAAATTTAATGATGATAAAGTTCAAGGAACTATCAAAATAGCTTTAAAATATGATAAAGACACCAAAGAGTCAGTAATCAGAAAAATTCAACGAATCAGTACACCAGGTTTGCGTAAATACGTTGGCTCTTCAGAGATGCCAAGAGTATTGAACGGGCTTGGAATTGCTATTGTATCTACTTCTAAAGGTGTGATGACAAACAAAAAAGCACGTTTAGAAAATGTTGGAGGAGAAGTATTGTGTTACGTTTATTAAATTGTTAAGAAATGAGTAGAATAGGAAAAAATCCCGTTAGCATTTCACAAGGTGTAGATGTAAACATAAAAGACAATATAATTACTGTAAAAGGAAAATTAGGAGAATTGTCTCAAACCATTTCTGAAGGAATTACTGTAAAGGTTGAAGATGCTCAAATTACTTTAGAAAGAGCATCAGAAAGCAAAACTCACAAAGCACAACATGGTTTAATGAGAGCTTTGATTAACAATATGATTGAAGGTGTAAGTAAAGGATTTACTAAAGAGTTAGAATTAGTAGGTGTAGGGTATAGAGCTTCAAATCAAGGACAAAAATTAGATTTAGCATTAGGTTTTTCTCACAATATTGTTTTAGAATTGGCTCCCGAAGTGAAGGTGGAAACGATATCAGAAAAAGGAAAAAATCCAATTGTTAAATTATCTTCTTATGACAAACAATTAGTGGGTCAAGTAGCTGCAAAAATTCGTTCTTTTAGAACACCAGAACCTTATAAAGGAAAAGGAATTAAGTTTGTAGGCGAAGTATTAAGAAGAAAAGCAGGAAAATCAGCTTAATATTCAAAGT
>JBMYWO010000048.1:0-12816 GCA_049607505.1 Polaribacter sp. | reverse complement strand
TAACGTTTTTGTAGAAATGGGTTTGATTAAATTTTTATCCAATTCAAAAACAGTAGCAATCTGTTGTGCTATTTCATAGATACTCAATAATTTATTGGATGAGATATGATAAATTCCTGTGGCTTTTTTGTCCATAGAAATTTTACACGCCATTGCTAAATCTTCTACATAGGTGGGCATTCTATATTGGTCATCAACAATGGTGATTTCTTTGCCTTCGGACAGCATTTGACGTACCCACAAAACAATGTTGTTTCGAGACATATCTAATACTTTTCCATAGACCAAAATTGTTCGTAAAATGGTGTAGTCTATACTTGAATGGGTAAGTATTTCTTCTGATTTTAGTTTAGATAATCCGTAATAACTTAAGGGGTTTGGGGTGTCTGTTTCTTTATAATAGCCTTTTTTTCCATCAAAAATAAAATCGGTAGAAAGATGAATGATATGAGCGTGAATTTCTTCTGAAACTTCAACCAGTATTTTTACAACGTCTATATTTAAAGTATCACATCCTGATTTATTGTCCTCGCAAACATCAACGTGTGTCATTGCTGCCGTGTTGATGATAACATCGGGTTTTATTTTTAGCAGTTCTTTTTTGAATAAAATGGCATCAGTAATATCAATAGAAATATATAAAAAATCGTCTCTCCCGCTTCTATTTTTTCCTTTAGAAAAACCTATTGCTTTATACTTTTCTTTTTCTTGGAGTAATAAATTTACTAATGATTGACCTAACAAACCGTTACTGCCTGTGATGACTATTTTTTTCATTTGTCTTATAATTTTGTAACTAACTAAAAAACAATGACTTTGCAATCATTGTTTTTTTATTTTTTAGGTTTTTTGATTGGATTATCTTTTGACGGAAAGACGGAATAGACGACTACACTATTTTCTATAATTTCATAGATAATCAAATAAGGAAATCTTTTTAATACTGCTTCTCTATATTTATTTCTATATTTTATTTGATAGTGTTCGGGGTATTTTTCTATGTATTCAAGTGCCTCTTCTACTTCATTAATAAATTCTTCTCCTAATTCTACTCTTTTATCTTCATACCAAGTATAACCTTTAAAAATTTCAATCTTGGCATCATTCCAAATATCAAGTTTGTAGCCCATAATTATCTATAAGCTCTTGTTTAACTTGCTTCCAAGAGTACGTTTTTTCTTTTCCTAACAAATATTGTTCTCTTCTTTTATCAAGCTCATCTAATTGTTTTTTAGTTATATTAGATGAAGATGGTTCTGTTTTTTTTAAATTTTCAACATAATCAAGTACCGTCTCTAGCATTGAAGAATCTTCAACTGTAATTAATTTCTCGAATATTTTATTTTTTAATTCTACTGTTTTCATAGTATTATATGATTGCCATACAAATATATATAATTAGAACATATTTTACTGTGTTTTTAAAATATACTCAAAACAATTCTCTTAATTTAATGATTTGTTCTGGTCTTCCTAAAACGATTAAATGCGAACCGTTAATGAGTTTAATTTCTGCCTCTGGATTGATAATGTATTTTTTATCTGGATTTTTGTAACCAATTACTGTACAGCCTGTTTGCTTTCTTAAATCTAAATCTAAAATGGTTTTATTGATATATTTTTTAGGCAAATCATCAACGGCAATTTCTTCTAAATTTGCGGTGATATCTCCTTCAATGGTTAGTCTATCTACAAACTCAATCACGTCGGGGGTTACCACCAAAGATGCCATGTGGTTGCCGCCTAATTTATCTGGCATAATCACATTATTTGCACCTGCAATTTTTAATTTATTGTACGAAGATTCGTTGGAGGCTCTGCTAATGATTTTACATGTATTATTCAATTGACTTGCTGTTAGCACCACAAACAAATTGTCTGCATCAGAAGGTAAAGCAGTAATTAAATTAGCGGCTTTTTCAATTCCTGCTTTTAATAAAGTTTCGTCTAGCGTTGCATCCCCTTGAATATTCAAAATGCCTTCATTATCTAAACCAGCAATCCTTTCTTTATCTTTTTCTACAATGACAAATTCTTTATGATAATTTTTTAGTTTTAAAATGGCTTGTTTTCCATTTCTACCATAACCACAAATAATGGTATGACCTTCTAATTTTACGATTTGTTTTTCCACTTTGTTATGTTTATACTGTTCAAATAATCTTCCGCTCACTAAATATTCTGAAAATGTAGAAATTGCATAACCAAAAACAGTAATGCTTGTTAAAATTAAAAATACGGTAAAAATCTTTTCTTCTGAAGAAAAAGGAGTAAGCTCTCCAAAACCAACGGTAGTAGCTGTGATGACCGTCATGTACAATGCATCTACAAAAGAATAATTAGAAAGCAACATATATCCAATAGTTCCGATGGCCACAATTGAAAAAACAAGTGCTACTATTTTATTAATTTTTGATTCTAAAACTTTCATACATTACAAATCAAAAACGGAACTTCTTTTGGTAT
Organism: Polaribacter sp.; assembly: GCA_049607505.1. Classification (GTDB taxonomy): domain Bacteria; phylum Bacteroidota; class Bacteroidia; order Flavobacteriales; family Flavobacteriaceae; genus Polaribacter. The sequence continues at coordinate 10,350 of JBMYWO010000048.1, read as the reverse complement.
AAATCATATCTTTCAGTCGTAATAAAAAAGCCATTGTCAAATACAAACCAAACGACAAACCAACGGTTACAAAGGATATATAAATAAAAAACAAACGAACATTGGTTGCACGCATCCCTAATCTATCTGCAAATCTTGACGACACTGCAAATCCGTGTCTTTCAAAAAAGTAACGAACAGAATGAATAATTTTCATCTAAAAATCTTTTAACGCAAGATACTATAATCTATGGAATTATTTTTTGAGAAACCATTTAGCAAAAATAAATTCAAGAATATCTTAACGGATAATTTTTTAATTTATTAAACTTATTTCTATTTGGGGTGAATGTACTACACCTTTCAGGTTTTTAAAACCTGAAAGGTGAATCACTGATAATAAATTAATTACACGAATTTGAATCAAAGACAACTATTTTTTTGTCATACTATTTAACTCAAAAACCCAAGTTGAATTGATTTTTTTACCAATCCTGCATTGGTATTTACATCCAATTTATAAAAGATATTCTTTTTATGAAATTCAACGGTGCTTCTACTAATAAAAAGTTTTTCCGCAATCTCATTTACAGAAGATTGATTGGCAATCATTTCTACAACTTCTTTTTCACGTTTTGTTAATGTGTTTTTATAAAAATCAATAGTGGCAGTATGTGTTGTATTGGATGCAGTGTATTTTTTATCCTCTAAAACAATGGTTCGTATGGCTTTAGAAAATTCTTCAATACTTGTGTTTTTAGACAAATATCCATCAATATGTTTTAAGGAAACAAGTTCTTGAAACATACTAACCACTAGAATTTTTAATGTGGGATATCTTGTTTTTGCTTTTTTTATGAACTCCAAACCATGCATTGTTGGCATAGAAATATCTGTAATAAGCAAATCAGGTTGTGTATGTTTTAGAGCAGTAAGTGCTTCTTTTGCATCAGAAAAAGTGCCAATGATTTCTATATCATCTTCAAGGGTTAATGCCGCTGATAAACCTTGTGTAAACAATATATGATCATCTACTAACATCAAACGAATTTTATACATATTATTATTCTGTTTTGATTCTACTGTGAATTTAAGTTAGTATTCAGTTTTCAGTTTTCAGTGGCAGTCGCAGTTGGCAGTCTCAGTACTCAAGTAGGGTTTATAAACCGCAAAGGAACGCAAAGTTTTCGCAACCTGTTCCGTTTTCGGAAAAGAACGCAAAGTTTTGACTGTAAACTGCTACTGAACACTGCCACTGTAAACTAAATACCTAAAGTTTATTCTTCAATTAACTCACTGAATTTAACATGTTTTTCAATCTTTGGTCTCCACTCTTCTTGACTTGACATTGTATCGCATATTTTTTCGTGAAAATAGACTTGATACCAAGTTTTCTTGTGAAAATCACAAATATTTTCATATATTTTTTCAGAATGAACCATTAACTTCAAAATAAATTCATCACTTGGTTTTCTATGATTGTTGATAACCTGACTTAGTTTAGTAGGTGTAATATCAATATCTTTTGCAAAGAAACTTCTTTTAGAATAGATAGTATCTACATAGGATTCTAAAAATTCTGAAAAATAATTACGCCGATCATAAATAGGCTGTTTAATAAACTCCTCCATATTTAATTTTAATTGTATGAGTTTAGCACGAATAATTTGATCTTTAGACAAATTTTTCATTCTCTTCAAGCGAGCTTCCATTAAAGCAGTAGCTTCTGATTGATATTCTTTTTTTGATTTATATCTTGAATCTATACCAAACTCTAAGTCGTTACTAACTTTTGTATTTTTTTTACTAATCATGGTCAAATAGATTTATTAAATTTAATATTTCTGGCACTTCTATACTTAATGTCAATCCTGTTGATATCATATTGTATTTATCAATATAATGTTTCGCTATTTCAGTTTTTGGTCTTAAAGAAACACAAGCTAATTCGGCATAATCTGCTACTGCAATTTTTGCGGTATGTGCTATTAGATTTCCTACTATGTTATCGTAAATCTTTTTCTTCCCTTGATTTTCAAGAGAAACTGTAAGTAGTCTAATATGTACTCTCCATTCACTAGGAATTTTTTCTAATGAAATAAGACCTAATATTTCGCTAGAACCTACAATACATAATTTATACACTTCAAAATTCTGTTCTTCTTTCCAATCAAAGAAATATCGCTCTTTACTTAATGTTTTGTAGTCAAGATTATCAACAAGAGATATTTTCACTGGATGTTTATTTCCTGTTGAAGTTTCGATAACTATCATACAGTAAATATATATAAAAGTTTCCTAAAATTGTAAATTAAATATTAAAAATTTACACCTGAGTAAACTTTTAATTGTTTTGAAGAAATTGTAGATTAATGTGATTATGAATATGTGTCGTTTTTTAGTTGTAATATTCAAGTAAGGTTTATAAACCGCAAAGTTTTGACTGAAAACTGCCACTGAACACTGCCACTGAATACTGCCACTGAATACTGCCACTGTAAACTAAATACGTATATTTGTCTATATAAACATAAAAATTATGGGAACATTAGAATTAAGAAATAAATTAACAGAGCAATTTAATGTATTCATACAAGACGATTCAAAACTTGTAGCTTTGGATGGTATTTTTGATTCTATGAACGTTGTTGATTCCCCTTCGTTAGTTTCTGAAGAACATTATAAAATTGTTGAAGAACGTCGTCGCAAGTACCAAACAGGAAAAACCAAAGGTTCTTCTTGGGAGGAAGTAAGACAAAACTTGAAGAGTAAATATGGGTTCTAAATTAGTTATTGAATCTGAAGCTCAAAAAGAAATTGACGAAGCAATAGAATGGTATGAGTCCAAACAAATAGGATTAGGCAAAGATTTCTTCAATTATTTAGATGGTTATTTTAAAACTTTAAAAAACGGAAAAGCGTCATTTGAAATAAAGAGAAAACCAGTATTCCGTGAACTTCCATTAATAAGGTTTCCTTACGTCATAATATATGAAAAATATAGAAATCAGATTATTGTATATTCTGTTTTCAATACATCTCAAGACCCTTATAAAAAAATGAAATAATAGATATTCTAATTTAATTTTAACTGTATAAGTTTAGCACGAATAATTTGGTCTTTAGATAAATTTTTTATTCTACCAAAACAAAAATACTAGGTTCTCGATACATTTTCTTTTTCATTTCAATCAAAAGAAAACACTCGAACTGACAGCTAGTTTTCAGTAGCAGTTGGCAGTCTCAGTACTCAAGTAGGGTTTATAAACCGCAAAGTTTTGACTGTAAACTGCCACTGAATACTGAAAAACTGAATACTGAAAAACTAACAAGGTATCTCCATAGCAACTGTTGTCCCTTTATCTTTTAACGAATGAATTTCAATAGTTCCGTGTAAGTTTCGTATGCGTTCTTTGATGTTCATAAGACCAATACCATCTTGTTGTTTTTCAATATCAAAACCAACACCATCATCTTCTACAGTACAGGCATAATTATTTTTATGTCTAACAAATGATATGGATATATAATTTGCCTTTGCATAACGTACAATATTATTTAATAACTCTTGCAAAATACGATAGAGTTGATGTTTTATTTCTTGACTTAATCTATCAAAACAATCTTGTGGAAAAATGGCAATATCAATAGTAAATGACTGCGAATATTTATATTGATTTTTTAAATCCGTTAGTAAGTTTTCAAAAGGTGTATTGATAATATAATGAGAACTCAAATGATGCGATAATGTTCTTATTTCTGCAGTTACAGAAGAAAGATTGTCAGTAATTGTTTCCGTTTTTGCATTGGGAATATCAGAAGCCTGTAGCAAATGACGAATACCAATGAGCTTGCCTCCAATACCATCATGCAGTTCTTTAGAAATTCTATTTTTTTCTTTCTCTTCCCCTTCAATAGCACCCTGTATTCTTTTAAATTCTTGCTCTCGTTCTAACGCTTCTTTCTCTTTTTCAAAAAGTTGGTCTTTTTGTTTTTGTATAATTTTCTGAACCTTAATACGATGTCTGTAAAACAATACAAAAATGAGTAATCCTAAAGTACTAATGATAAGAATTACTATTTGCTGATTGGCTAGCTTCTCTCCTTTTTCCAGTAACTCAATCTCATCATTCTTTTTATCCACTTCATATTGAGTTCTAATATCTTCAAACTCTTTCTTTTTTTCTAAACTTAAAATACTATCGTTCAGTTTTATAAAGTTATGAAGATACTTATTCGCATTCTTATAGTTTCCTGTATGTTCAAATATACCAGAGATTGTCCATAAAGTATTTATCATTTGATAATCATCTACAAAAGAACCATAGGTATCAATAGCTTTTGTATATTTTTTAATAGCTTCTTTCAAATTATCTTTATGTTCATAATAAGCCCCTAAAGAAATATTGATATGATGTAAAGAAACGTTATCGCCAATTTTAATAGCCATTTTTTCTGATTCATGTAGGTATTGTAACGCTTTTTTATACTTTTCTAAATTGAGATATACATATCCAAGGTTAGAAGCAATTACGCTTTTCAAATAAGCATTATTTACTTTTCTAGCGAGTACATCCGCTTTGTTAAAAAAATACAAGGAACTATCTATATTTTTTTCTAAATAAGTGTTTCCTAAAATATTATACGCATTTGCTAATACTACTGTATTTTTTTTCTTTTTAGCATCTATTATGTTTCTTTTTAGCGTTTGTTTTGCTTTAACTTTATTCGCTGTAGTCCAATACAATCTAACCAAGTTGTTATTTATTGCACCCATTTCTTTCTGAAAACCATACTTATTAGCTATCTTAAAGGCATACTCATAATGTTGTAAGGCAATTGTATAGTTATTATTTCGTCTTTCTACATCCCCTAGTAGATTGTACAATCTTGCCAAATTATTATCTTTTTTCAGTGTTTTAGCTAATGCAATAGCTTTTTCAATATACTTTTTAGCTGTTTTATTTTTTCGCTTAATATTTAAAATTTCACCTAAATTTTTATAGGAATGCAATATTAAACTACTGTCTCTAAGTTGTTTACTGATAATTAATGCTCGGTTAGCATTCTGATGTGCTTTCTTAAAATCATTAGACAATAACTTGTTAAAATTGCTATGCAGTTTTTGTATTTCTTCCTTGGTTTGTGAATGAACAAGAATAGAGAATAGTATAAAAAAAAAGAAAGAGTACTGTTTACAAAATAGAGGCATATAATCTGTTTTTTAGATAAATAGGGTAAAAAACTCCATATTCATGTAGTGTTTTTATGTGTAAATCCGCTCTAAATTTACAAAATTAAAAGTAACATCTATTTTTTAACCTTTTTAAAACCCAAAATCATTTATGAAAACCAAAAATTATTTTATAGCAACTCTTTTATTTAGTCTTATTTGCATACCGCTTTTTGGACAAGAAACATCAAGAACAAATATTCCTCACCATAATCATAATGATGACTCAGACCATGTACATCCACCCTGTGATGAAGACGTAATAGGTGTTTTTAATTTCCCCATCTCAATGGTTTGCCCAGGAGAAATTCTTATTACTTCCCCTTCAGCAGCAAAAGGAGATAAAAAAACAGGAACTTATATCTATGGAAACCTAGCATCTGATATTCGTATAAGGGTTGTATCAGGCGGTACACCCATAAGAATTATAGCTTGGGAAGAAGATGATGGAAATACAGGAAATGCTATGCGAACACATACCATTAGAACAAGATTAAGGAATGGTAATATGGGAAGGAGATACAGTCATACGCATACAAAAGTTATAAATACTAGTGAGAAAAAGAAGATAGTGCCCAAAGAAGTTGTAAAAATATTTCCAAACCCTTTTAAGAATTTACTAAAAATTACCTCTCAAAATCATCCTATAGTAGGCTATCAAATAAAGGATTTGTACGGAAAAACAATTCAAGAAGAAACCATCACAGCAACTTACAAAAAGGTGCTTTTTGTATCTCAATTACGTACAGGGATGTATATACTAAACCTATATTTTAAAGATGGCACGCAGCAACAAAAAACAATTATTAAAAATTAAATAGAAACACTCAAAACTTATAATTATGAATACTTTAAAAATAATTTTAATTACACTATTATTAACAAGTACGACACTTATTTTTTCGCAAACCAATGTATTTCTAGGATCAAATGCCGGGAATAGCAATACTTCAGGAAGCCATAATACTTTTTTAGGCTCTCAAGCGGGACGTTACAATACCACTGGACGTTACAATACTTTTTCAGGCTATGCCGCTGGAAATAAAAATACCACTGGAAGTTACAATACCTTCTCAGGCTATTTTGCAGGACATAGAAATATCTCTGGAATTAGAAATACTTTTTCAGGTTATACTGCGGGACTTTACAATACTACTGGACGTTACAATACTTTTTCAGGCTATGCTGCAGGACGTTTCAATACCACTGGAGACTATAATACTTTTTCAGGCTATGGTACTGGACGTCACAATAGCACTGGAAAAAATAATACTTTTTCAGGTTCTTATGCTGGATATAAAAATACCACTGGAAGCTACAATACTTTTTCAGGCTATTCCGCTGGAAATCAAAATACCACTGGAAGTTACAATGCTTTCTCGGGTTATGAGGCTGGACGTTATAACACCACTGGAATTAGAAATACTTTTTCAGGCTCTTATGCAGGAAATCAAAATACCACTGGAAGTTACAATGCTTTTTCAGGTTCTTATGCAGGAAATCAAAATACCACTGGAAGCTACAATGCTTTTTCAGGCTCTTATGCTGGAAATCAAAATACCACTGGAAATAGAAATACTTTTTCAGGTTATTCCGCTGGATATAAAAATACCACTGGAAGCTACAATACTTTTTCAGGTTCTTTTGCTGGACATCAAAATACCACTGGAAAAAATAATACTTTTTTAGGCTATTTTTCGGGGTTTTATAACACCACTGGAAAAAATAACACTTTTTCAGGCTCTTATGCAGGAAATCAAAATACCACTGGAAGTTACAATGCTTTTTCAGGCTCTTATGCTGGGTTTCATAATACCACTGGAAATCAAAATACTTTTTCAGGCTCTTATGCAGGAAATCAAAATACCACTGGAAGTTACAATGCTTTCTTAGGTTATCAGGCTGGACGTTATAACACCACTGGAATTAGAAATACTTTTTCAGGGTCTTATGCTGGAAATAAAAATACCACTGGAAAAAATAATACTTTTTCAGGCTCTTTTACTGGATATAGAAATACCACTGGAAACTACAATACTTTTTCAGGCTCTTATGCTGGATATAGAAATACCACTGGAAGCTACAATACTTTCTCAGGTTATCAAGCTGGACATAAAAATACCACTGGACGTAATAATACTTTTTCAGGCTACTATGCTGGATATCAAAATACGACTGGTATTGGCAATGTATTTTTGGGTTATCAAGCAGGGTATAATGAAACAGGATCTAATAAATTATATATTGCTAATACCTCTTCAGGAATACCTTTAATCTATGGTGATTTTAACTCTAAATATATAGGTATTGGTACTACTGTTCCTACACATGAACTAGAAGTAAATGGTACCATTCGTTCTAAAGAAGTGTTGGTTGAAGCAAATCCTTGGCCAGATTATGTATTTGAAAAAGAGTATGACTTACCTACACTTACTGAAGTAGAAAACCATATCAAAGAAAAAGGACATTTGCAAAACATTCCTAGTGCCAAGGAAGTAGAAAAAAATGGTGTTCGGTTGGGTGAGATGAATGTCAAATTATTAGAAAAAATAGAAGAATTGACCTTGTATATCATTGCTCAAGAAAAACGCATCAAAGCATTGGAAAACAAAAAGTAGGCTTTATGGGGAAGAAAAGGCAGCAAAATACCTTAAAAACATTTGCTGCCTTATTTCCTCTTTTTACAAATAACAAGCATTAAAAATTAGAAATTATGAAAAAAAGACAAAACTATATATTCTCTATGCTTTTATTGTTTATAAATACAACAATTTTTGGGCAAAACAATAAAGAATATTACTATTATTATAAAGGAGCTAAAAAATATTTAGAATTAAATACCGACTATTTGTTTGTGTCAAGTTCTAGTAAACAAGAGGTATCGAATTTTAATTCCATAACAGGATTAAAAAAAACATCTATTATAAAAGAAGATGTAACCTATACAACACTTCATCAAGTGAATGGAGCTAAAAAGATTTCTAATATATATTATTGGAAAGAGTTAGAACTTACTAGTAGCTCAAAAAGGAAGTATCAAAATGAAATAAAAAAGATACAAACTACAAACTCAAATCTGATTATAGCCCCTTATTTTAAAAATGAAGAAGGAAAGAAAATAGGTTTGTCTAATTATTTTTATGTAAAATTAAAAGACAAAGAAGACTATAAAGTCTTAAAAAAATTGATTAACAAATACCAAGTCCCTATTATAGGGTATAATAAATTTATGCCACTTTGGTTTACGATAAGTACAACTAACCATTCTTTAAATGCTTTAGAGTTAGCAAATCTATTTTATGAAACAGGCTTGTTTGCACATGCAGAACCCGATTTGATGATGGATGTACAACTTAGTGCGAATCATACAAAAGACAAAACCATAAATAATATGCTAACCCCCAATGATAATTTGTATAATGACCAATGGGGATTAAACAATACAGGACAAAATAGCGGAACAAGCGGGCTAGATATTAATGCAGAAGCTGCCTGGAATATTACTACAGGAAATCCAGCAATACGAGTAGCCGTATTAGATCACGGTTTTGAAATGGATCATCCAGATTTAACAAATACTACTTATGGAAGCGGATTTGATACCGAAACAGGAACAAGTCCATCGCAAGTATTGGGCAACCACGGAACAACTTGTGCTGGAATTATTGGAGCAGAAGGGAACAATGGTATTGGAGTTAGTGGTGTAGCTTTTAATAGTAACATAGTCTCAATCAGTAATTCTCTGATAGGTTCTCCTAACTCAAGACAAGCAAGAGCGGACGGGATTAATTGGGCTGTTCAAAATGGTGTAGATATTATTAGTAATTCTTGGGGTTCAGGAATTGAATATGCCGTAATAGACGATGCTATTGACAATGCGCTAACTCAAGGTAGAAATGGACTTGGTAGCATCATTGTCTTTGCAACAGGAAATAATAATAGTGCTGTTAGTTATCCCGCCAATTCCAATCCAAATATTCTTGCTGTGGGTGCTATGAGTCCTTGTGGGCAAAGAAAAAATCCTAGCTCTTGTGATGGAGAAAATTGGGGAAGTAATTATGGAAACGAATTAGATATTGTTGCTCCTGGTGTATTAATCGCTACAACAGACAGACAAGGAAATAATGGTTATAACCCAAATTATGAAACGAACTCAAATTATACGACTGAATATTATTCAAAATTTAACGGCACTTCATCAGCTTGTCCATTTGTAGCAGGTGTAGCAGCTTTGGTGTTAAGTGTCAATCCAAATTTAACCGTACAAGAAGTAAATGCTATTATAGAACAATCAGCACAAAAAGTAGGCAATTACAATTATACCAATACAGCTAACAGACCTAATGGTACTTGGAATAACGAAATGGGCTATGGATTGTTAGATGCGCATCAAGCTGTTTTGCTAGCACAACAAACAAGTGGTTGTCAACAAAATCTTACAATCACCCAAAACGTATATTCTGGACAGACAGACAATCAGCAAGCATCAAATACACTTATTGCAACAAATGTGATTCATAGTGGAGGTACTGCAAGTTATAAGGCAGGTGTAAGAATACGTTTACAAGCAGGATTTAAAGCCACTTCAGGGTCTAATTTTAGAGCTTTTATTGAAAATTGTTCTGGTAGAAATATACCACAACAAAATTCAAGAGAAGTGGTAAGATATAGTGTAGATACTACAAATGAATATAAAGAAAGTCTAAATACGCTTGATATTACTGAAAATGTTGGCTTTCAAATATATCCAAATCCAGTAAAAGAATTTGTACATATCAACATAAACACCCATATTTTAACTCACGGAACTATACAGATTTATGATATCAATGGTGCATTAGTACGCACACATACCATACAAAAAAATGATTCCTCTGATGTAAAATTAGATGTTTCCCAATTGAAAAAAGGCATATACATTGTTAAAATAATTGATGATAAAAAAGCAGTTTTTGTCAAAAAAATTATAAAAGAATAGGGAGTGTCATAGATGAATTGATGATGAGTTTTTTGGTCTAAATGATGATATTCATCTCTATGACATTTATAAAAATGTATGTCTGGCTGAGCCTGCCTACCGGCAGGCAGCTACGGTGTACCCACAAATATTGAAACAGAAATATTGAAAAAAACAAAAG
>JBMYWO010000047.1:0-13148 GCA_049607505.1 Polaribacter sp. | reverse complement strand
AACCTAGCATATTGGAATTTACCAATGCCTGCAGGTTTCTTAACAAGAGCAGATGTAGTTTGGGATGGTACATTAAGTACTTTAATGAACCAAAAATGGATAGCTATGTTTTTTAATAATACTTTAGAAATGTGGGGAGACCATAAAAGAACAGGAATTCCAAATCTAATTCCTGGACCATTAGCAACTACAGTTACAAATGGATTAGTACCAACAAGAGTGTTTTATCCAACATTAGAGCAATCTGTAAACTCTGCAAATTATCAAGCAGCATCAACAAACATAGGCGGAGATAATATCACCGTTAAACACTGGTATCAAAATTAGATTAATTTTTTTATAAGAATTTGAGTTAATTTTTCTTAAAATCAACCGAAGGCTACTTAAAAACCTTTGGTTGATTTATTTAAACAACAACCCTTTTAATATGTTATGCCTGAAAAATTAATAATGATACCCGGTACTTTATGTGATTCTACCCTTTTTCAACATCAGTTAGAAAGGTTGAAAAGTGTTGCAGAATGCTATGTAGCAAGCAATACTAGTTCAGATAGTCTAGAAGAAATAGCAAAAAACATTCTAAATAAATATCAAGGAAAACTTACAATTTTAGGTCTTTCGTATGGCGGAATTATTGCTTTTGAAATAGTAAGACAAGCACCCGAAAGAATTAGCAAACTCATTTTATTAAATACAACTCACAAAGTGCCAAGTGAACAAGGTAAAATTACCTTTCAAAAATTTATAGGGATGGCATTTTTAGGAGAGTTTCATAAAATAACCAAAGACTATTTACTAGATGCAATGTTACATCCAGAAAATGCAAAAAACCAGGCATTAAGAGATGCTGTGGTAAATATGTCTATAAATGTAGGTGTAGATGGGTTTTATAATCAAGTAAAGGCACAATTAAACAGACCAGATAGTACTAAAGATTTAGCCAACATCAAATGCCCAACACTCATTATTGTTGGAAAAGAAGATATTGTTTGTCCGTTAGCTTTACATGAAGAAATGAATAAATCTATACCAAACTCAACATTAAAGATAATTGAGAATTGTGGTCATTTAAGCACTTTAGAACAACCAAAAAAAGTCAATAATACTATCATAAATTGGTGGAATAACAATTAGATAATGCGTCAAAACAAGCTAAAACACATTCTAAAATCTGGTAAAACCGCTATTTGTGGTTGGTTGCATATACCAAACACTTGGACAGCAGAAATTATGGCAAATACTGGTTGGGATTGTATAACTGTAGATATGCAACATGGTTTGCATAATATAGAAACAGCCATACAAATGATGCAAGCAATTTCCACTACAGAAACAACACCAATAGCAAGAGCAAATTGGAATACTCCAGGTGAAATGATGCGTCTTTTAGACGGTGGTGCTTATGGTATTATTTGCCCAATGATAAACACCAAACAAGAATGTCAAACTTTTATTGGCGCAACTAAATATCCGCCTTTAGGCTATAGAAGTTTAGGGCCTACTAGAGCAAGAGTATATGGAGGATTAGATTATGCAGAACATGCAAATGATGAAATTCTAACACTAGCCATGGCAGAAACTGTTCAAGCTATAGATAATATAGAAGAAATTTGTTCAGTAAAGGGTTTGGATGGTATTTTTATTGGCTCTGGAGATTTAAAATTATCCATTAAAACAACCTATGGAAATAGGAAACCAGAATTATTCGAAAAATGTATAGACACTGTTTTAAAAGTGTGCCAGAAAAAAAATTTAATTGCTGGTATTTGGTGTGCAACAGTTGACGACGCAAAAAAAATGGCAGAAAGGGGTTTTAAATTCATTGCCTTAAAATCAGATAGTATGATGCTTACCGAATATGCCAAAGAACAATCAAAAGCAATTAAAGAAACACTAAAAAATAAATAGTAAAAAATACCCATGATATATAGTGAGGAAAAAATATATGAAAGAGATGGATTGCAACAAGATTTACCAGGTTTTGACAAAAAATACAATAATATAGTAGACTATATATTAAAGATTACTGAAAAAATTTGGGAAGAAAAAGAAGTGTATGTTATCAATGACACGTACACAAATGATATATTAATACACGTTGGAGCAAGAAAAATTATTGGTATTGACAATGTTATTAAAAATACTTTTGACACCTTAATTTCTTTTCCAGATAGGAAAATGGGTGCCGAAACAGTGATTTGGTCTAAAGATGGAGATGCCATTTTTTATTCCTCACACAGAATAGGCTCTAATGCTACCAATTTAGGAAAAACAATCTTTGGAGAAGCTACAGGTAAAAAAGTATTTTTTAGAACCATTGCAGATTGTAAAGTGAAAAATAACAAAATATTTGAAGAATGGTTGGTAAGAGATAATTTGGCAATTATTCAGCAATTGGGGTTCAACCCCGTTGAAATGGCAAAAAAAAGCAACACTTATAAAACCGTAAAGCCCAATTTTTCTTTTAATAAAACATTTAAAGATGTAAACAAAAGTAATTTAAACGGAACCCTTTTAACACCTCAAGAAGAACTAATTTACACATTATTTAATACAATTTGGACAGCAAAAAAGATAGCTAAAATTGATGATTTCTATACAGATACATCAACTCTTTATACTATATGCAATAACAATTTAGAAGAAAAAGCTACCATAAAAAATTACCTAGAATTATTTTTAAATTCATTTAAAAACATAAAAATTAAACTAGAAAGAATTACTTCAAATAGACTAGACGATAGGGCTACAGAAATTGCTGCAAGATGGTTTGTAAATGGAATTTACAAATCTGGTGGTGTTTTAGGAGATGCTTTAGAAAAAGAAGTGTATATACCTATTATAACACATTATCATATTGAAAATCAAAAAATTAATAAAGAATGGATGGTGTTTGATGGTTTTGATGCACTATGTCAGATTTATGCTCAATAAATTATGAATACAACTCTTGAAAATAAAAACCGAATTCTTAATTTTTTTGAAGCAATAAACACTTCAAAAAAAGAAAATTCAGATGCCATATTCAATAGTTATTTTAGTAAAAATAGTACAATACATATTTCTAAACCTTTTGATAAAATTGCCTCAAAAGAAAGTTTTAGTTCCCATTTTTGGAAACCCTTACTCACCTCTTTTCCAGATTTAGAAATTCAGCCCTATATTGTTATGGGCGGAAAATCTGCCACAAAAGATTGCGTTGCTGTGGGGGGCAATTTTATCGGTACATTTAAACAAGATTGGCTTAGCATTCCAGCTTCAAATCAACCAACTTATATTCGTTTTCATGCAGCAATTTTTTTAAAGAATAATAAAATAGATAAAGCTTGGTTTTTCCTAGATATTTTAGATGTAATAAGACAAGCAGGGTTTAATTTATTTCCAACAAAAGGCTTGCAACAACCAGCACCAAACCCAATGACAGAAGATGGAATAATAAACTATTCTGTTGATGATAACGAAAGCTTAAAATCGTACAATCTTACCAATGCGATGATAGATGGCTTGTTAGAATTTGATGGAAAAACCATAGATTCTATGAGGCAAGAGCGTTTTTGGGACGTCAAAAATATGATGTGGTATGGGCCAGGTGGAATTGGCACTACAAGAGGTTTAAAAGGATTTCAAGACCATCATCAAATACCGTTTTTAAAAGCTTTTCCAGACAGAGGTGTGCTAGAAGAAAATAAAGATGCTCATTTTATAAACATTGCCGAAGGAAACTATACCTGTCATTTTGGATTTCCTATTATGTATGGAAAACATACAGGGGATGGGTGGTTAGGAATAAAAGCAACCAATAAACCCTTTACTATGAGAGTAATGGATTTTTGGAGACGCCAAGGAAATAAGCTAAAAGAAAATTGGGTAATGATAGATATGATTGATGTATTAGAGCAATTTGATATAAATGTATTTGATTTGTTGAAGAAAAAAAATGAGTAAAAAACGACATCATAAAAAATTGATACGTTCATTTTTAAATGAAATGAATAGCGACAATTCACAAAAAGTGATTTCAAAATATTTTAGTGATGATGTTCTAGTAAATATTACAAGACCTTTTGAAGAAATAAAAGGAAGCACAAAATTTATAAATGAATTTTGGAAACCTTTCTTTAATGCCTTTCCAGCTGTTGAAAATCAACCCTATATATTAATGGCTGGAGATTATGAAAACAAAAATTATGTAAGTTGTACAGGAAATTTTATTGGTACTTTTAATAACGATTGGTTAAGTATCCCTGCAACAAATCAGCCAATATGGTTACGCTATACAACACTTTTTAGAGTTGAAAACAATAAAATAATCAAAGCATGGTATTTTTTTGATATATTGGATATAATGCGACAAGCAGGCTTCAATTTTTTTCCAAATAGAGGAATAGAAAGAGTGCCACCAGCACCAATGACAAGAGACGGAATTTTGAATTACGAAACCGATTCAACAGAAGGACAACAAACATTAGATTTAATAAACGCCATGTTAGAGGGTTTAGGAAATTACGATGGAAAAACGGTAGATTCTATGAAGCAAGAGCGTTTTTGGGACACTAAAAATATGATGTGGTATGGACCAGGTGGAATTGGTACAACACGGGGTTTAAAAGGATTTCAAAACAATCATCAAATACCGTTTTTAAAAGCATTTCCAACAAGAGGAATGCTCCCTAAAACACAAGAAGACCAATTCTGCCAATTGGGCGATGCAAATTATGCATTCGACTTTGGTTTTCCGTTAATGTATGGTACACATCTCGGTAATGATTGGTTAGGTCTTTCAGCAACAGGAAAAAAAATTACAATGAGAGTACTCGATTTTTGGAGAAGAGAAGAAGGTAAACTCAAAGAAAACTGGGTAATGATAGATATGATTGACATATTGAACCAACTAGGGATTGATGTTTTTGAAATGTTAAAAACTGAAGTTCAAAAAAGAAACAACAAACGATGTTAAAACAAAGACTTATAAAATACGAAGATTTAATTCCGTGTAAAGCAGCTTTTATAGATGCCAAAACACCTGGAAGCAATTTAAAGGATAATTATAGTATTATAGGCGGTGGCGTTTCAGAAAGTACCCATCAAAAAGTTAATCTATCAGAAAAACATGGCTTTTGTATTGGTGCCGCAGGACAACCTCCAAGAGTTAAAAACTCGCCACATTCTCATTTTACTGCCGAAGTTTTTATGGTGTATAGTAGTCACTGGCGATTTTATTGGAATAATGATGAAAAAAGCGAAATCATTCTTCATCCAGGCGATATTATTTCACTACCAACCAATATGTTTAGAGGTTTTGAAAATGTAGGCGACGAATATGGAATGATATTTTCAATATTAGGACATGATGATGCTGGTGGCGGTGTAGAATGGTTGCCTAGAGTTATAGAAGAAGCTCAAGGTTATGGTTTGATACTATTAGAAAACGGAAAATTGATAGACACTACAATAGGAGAAACTGTCCCAGAAGGTATAAAACCAATGCCTACCTTAACGCAAGAACAATTGGCAAAATTTGACCAATATACGGTTGAACAAATGTCGAAACATGTTGGTTTTGTTGGGCAATACAAAACATCAATTTCTAAAAGTTTACCAAATTTATCCTCAAATAGTATCAGATGGATAGATGTATTAGGCCCTCAAGATAATAGCAAACATAATTTTGCCGTAAAACCTGGCGATCCTAACGGAGATGGTTTTAATGTCTATGCCTTACAAAGTGATAACCAAGGAGCAACAGGTAAATACAGTCGAGATGAAGTTGAGGTATTATTAGTACATCGTGGTGAGTTTGAAATATACTGTTCTTATAACGGAGAAGAACTGAAAGCCACTTTAAAAAACGGAGATATTTTTACTTTTCCTAAAGGAGCAACCCGAAGCATAGAAGCTAAAACGTATGGTTTAGCCTATTTTGTGGTAGGTACAGATTATCCTAATAATCCAAAAATTTTCTAATGAAATACCACGCAAGTAACTATAAAAACTTAAAACACTATGCAAAGTCGCTATTTGCTGTAGTGATTTTATGTGCAATTATTTCTTGTAAAGAAAAGCATCAAAAAGAAGACAAACAACAGGTGTCTTTTTCGCCTTTATCTATTAAAGGATTACAAAAACGAGATTATAAAAGCACGCTGACTTTCGAAAAAAAATTAGAGAATACAGGTAATTTTAATTCAGAATTGATATCGTACCTATCAGATAGCCTTAAAGTCTATGCTTTAGTTACAATTCCTAAATCTGAAAAACCTAAAAATGGATACCCAATTTTAATCTTTGGTCACGGATTTCATCCAGAGCCAAAAAAATATGGTATAAGTACCAAAACAGGTAAAAATTGGCGTCCAGGAGATTATTATAGAGGTATTCCTAAAGCGTATGCAAAAAACGGATATTTAGTAGTTACACCAGATTACAGAGGTCATAATATTTCTGAAGGGTTTCAATTTACGCAAACAAGTTATTTAGCAAGTAGTTATTATACTATAGATGTTTTAAATCTAATTTCTACTATAAAAGAAATTAAAAATACAGATGTAGATAATATATTTTATATAGGACATTCAATGGGCGGAGATGTAGGGTTAAAGACATTATTGGCAACTAATAAAATTAAAGCAGCAAGCATTTGGTCTGGTGTTTCGGCTTCAACGTATGAACAAGCATTGTATTACGGTAAGTTTTATGATAAAGAGGGTAATAAAACCACGCCTATTTCTATAAATACATATATGGAAAAATTAAATAAAACGATTCACAATTTAGGTTTTAAATATGATATAAATGCTGGCGATGCTATTCATTCTATTAATGAAATTAATACACCAATTATCATACATCATGCACGATGGGAAACCTCTGTTCCGTATCAATGGTCAGAGAGTTTGGCAGCTAAATTATTTACCTATAATAAAGTTTTTGAATTACATACGTACAACAGTAAAAATCATCTTTTTAAAGATGAAAATAGATTAAAAGCAGTAGAAAGAGATATTTTATTTTTTAACAAGCACAAATCAAACTAATAAAAGTAAACATAAATTAAATGGCAATTAAGTACATTAAAAAAGGGATGGCAGTAGAAGAATCTACAGCCAATCAAGAAAAAACAAGAAAAATTGTTGAAGGCATCTTAAAAGATGTAGAAACTAGAGGTGACGAAGCTGTTAGAGAATTGTCAGAAAAATTTGATAAATGGAGTCCAGAATCATTTCGCCTTTCAGAAAAGCAAATTCAAGACATTATTTCTAATGTTTCAGAAAAAACAGTTGAAGACATTAAATGGGCGCAAGCACAAGTTCGTCGTTTTGCTCAAATTCAAAAATCAGCCTTAAGAGATGTAGAAATTGAAACAATTCCAGGGGTTATTTTAGGGCATAAAAATGTACCTGTAAACAGTGTAGGTTGTTACGTTCCAGGTGGTCGTTACCCAATGGTTGCTTCTGCTCACATGAGTGTGTTAACAGCCAAAGTAGCTGGAGTAAAAAAAATAATTGCCTGTACACCACCAGACCCAAAAACAGGACTTCCTCCTGCAGAAACTGTTGCAGCCATGTATTTTGGTGGCGCAGATGAAATTTATATATTAGGTGGCGTACAAGCCATGGCATCTATGGCTTATGGCTGTGTTGGTATGCAACAAGTAGATATGATAGTTGGTCCAGGAAATCAATACGTAGCAGAAGCAAAAAGACAGTTATTTGGGCGAGTTGGTATTGATTTACTTGCGGGTCCTACAGAAACTTTAGTCATTGCAGATGATACAACAGATGCAGAAATGGTAGTAACTGACCTTTTAGGACAAGCAGAACACGGACCAAATTCGCCAGCAGTTTTGCTAACGAATAGCGAAAAATTGGCAAATGAAATTGAAGATGAAGTTAAAAAACAATTAAAAGTATTGCCAACAGCAGATTTAGCAAGCAAATCTTGGGAAGATTATGGCGAAGTAATTTTAGTAGATAGTTATGAAGAAATGGTTGCTGTTGCAGATGATATTGCAAGTGAGCATGTACAGGTAAATACTAAAGACCCTCGATATTTCAAAGATAATATGACCAATTATGGAGCTTTATTTTTAGGAAACAGAACAAATGTTGCCTACGGAGATAAAGCCATAGGAACAAATCATACCTTGCCAACAAAGAAAGCAGCTAGATTTACTGGAGGATTATGGGTTGGCAAATTTATAAAAACATGTACGTATCAAAATGTTACAACAGATGAAGCCAGTGTTTTGGTAGGAGGTTACTGTTCGCGTTTATGTGAAATAGAAGGATTTGTAGGGCATCAAAAACAAGCAGATATTAGAGTTGAAAGATATGGTAAAAAAGAAAAAGTAAGCTAAATTTGAAGCACTAGTATTGTATTAATATAATCATAAAAAAATGAATAGAAGTATAGATCGAATTTTAACAACACACGTAGGTAGCCTACCCCGTTCTAAAGCAGTAACTGACTTGGTTTTTGCAAAAGAAAGAGGTGACAAAATAAAAGCTGAAGATTTTAATAAAACTATAAAAAAAGCAGTTGATGATGTTGTTGCTCAACAGATAAAATCTTGTGTAGATATAGTAAGTGATGGCGAAATGAGTAAAATAAGTTATGCTACTTATATCAAAGATAGAATTACTGGTTTTGCAGGCGACAGTCCACGAAATGCGCCAAAAGACTTGGAAGACTTCCCTGGGTTTTTAAAAAAAATTGCCAATAGTGGTGGAACTCCAACCTACGCTCGCCCTTGCTGTGTATCGGATATTGAAATAAAAAGTACCCTACCTCTAAAAGAAGATATTGATAATTTTAAAGCAGCTATTAAAAAACATAAGCCTGTGGGTACTTTTATGAATGCAGCTTCACCAGGTGTAATTGCCTTATTTTTACCAAACAAACATTACAAAACGCAAGATGAGTATTTGGAGGCTTTAGCAGAAGCTATGCGTCCTGAATATGAAGCAATCGTTGAGGCTGGTTTTAGCTTACAATTAGATTCGCCCGATATTGGTTTGGGAAGACATATGATTTTTAAAAATGAAACAGAAGAAAGTTATGTCCAACTAGCAGAACAACATATTGAAATGTTAAACTATGCTTTGAGAAATATTCCGGCGGACAAAGTTCGAATGCATGTTTGCTTTGGTAATTATGAAGGGCCACATCATTATGATGCACCTATGAGTTTGGTTTTACCAATTGCTTTAAAAGCAAAACCTCAAGCATTACTTTTTGAAACATCCAATCCACGTCATGCACATGAATGGACTACTTTTAGAGACACAAAAATTCCAGACAGTAAAATATTAATTCCTGGGGTTATAGATTCAACCACAAATTTTATTGAACATCCAGAGTTGGTTGCTCAACGCATTGAGCAATTTGCGAATATTGTTGGCAAGGAAAGAGTTATTGCAGGAACAGATTGTGGATTTTCTACTTTTGCAGGATTTGGATCAGTAGATGAAGATATTGTTTATGCAAAATTGAAAAGTATGGCACATGGGGCAGAGATTGCAAGTAAACGTTTGTGGACATAACAATAAAACAATATAAAAAATGGGAAAACTAGGAATACTTAACTGGTCAATTATAATTATTTATTTACTGTTAAACCTTTTGCTAGGTTTTGTTTTATCTAAAAAAGTAACAACAGCTAAAGATTTTTATATTGGCAAAAAAACTACGCCTTGGTGGGCCATAGGTATTTCTGTATTAGCAACCTATGTTAGTGCAATGACTTTTTTAGGTGCTCCTGCTTGGTCCTATGGCTCTGGGCTTTCCGTTATTGCCATTCACTTAAATTATCCTTTAGTAATTATATTAGTAATGGCACTATTTCTTCCGTTTTTTATGGAAACAGGTGTCGTTTCTATTTATGAATATCAAGAAAAACGCTTTGGAAAAGCATCTAGAACAACCATCTCAATTATTTTTTTAGTAACACAGTTATTATCTTCCGCAGCAGTTTTAGTTGCATCTTCTTTTGTCATTGCTTATATAACAGGAATTAGTGTGTTTGCAAGTATTATTGTTGTTACAATTATTACATTAATTTATACCTCACTTGGTGGTATTACAGCAGTAATTTGGACAGACGTTTTACAATCAGCTATTTTCTTAATTGGTGGTATTATTGTGTTGGTGGCTTTAATAGGTGAAATTCCTGAACCTTTGAATGATGTTCTATCATCTTTAAAAGAGAAAGGAAAAATAAACCCAATTGATACAAGTTTTAATTTTGTAAAGGACACTACGGTTTGGGCTGGAGTTATAGCAATGACCATTTATCACGTAACAGTTTATGGAGCCAATCAAATGATGATGCAGCGTACACTTGGCTCAAAAAATATGGGAGATGCAAAAAAATCGTTAGCATTAATGGGCTTTGGAGCATTTTTTATTTACTTTCTTTTTATTTTCATCGGAATATTATTTTATTTTTATTATGATGGAAAAGCTTTTGAAAACAACAATAACATTATGTTAGAATTTGCACAAGAAAAAGCATTTCCAGGGTTTATAGGCCTAATAGCAGCAGCCGTTTTAGCAGCAAGTATGTCTAGCCTTTCATCTGCATTAAATTCGTTTTCAACCATTTCTACAGAAGGGTTTTATCAAAAATATTTTAAGCCTAATGAAACACCAGAACACTATCTAAAAGTAGCACGGATTTCTACTATATTCTGGGCATTATTAATTATAATTCCAGCATTTATTTTTTCTGATGATACAGAGAGCGTTTTAAAATTACTAACTAAAATAGGCTCTTATTTTGTAGGCGCAAAATTAGCAATGTATGGTCTTGGTTTTTACTCTAAACATACTACAGAAAGAGGTTTGTTAGTTGGTGTTGCTGTAGGATTTATAGCATTGGCATTAGTTTCTCAATTAACAGATATTTCTTGGCCTTGGTATGCAGTAATTGGTTCTGTGGTCAATGTAGTAGTGTCAATTATTGCAAGTTTGCTATTAGACGGAAAGAAAAAAGAATGGTCGCCATACTCTATTCCTGGTCAAAAAGCTAAATTCAAATTAGAAGGAAAATCAGAAAAAGAAAATGGATGGTATCTAGTACCAGGTAAATTAGACAACGTGAGTTATTATTTACTTATTTTCTTTTTTATAAGTATAGGATTTTTATTATTCATTCAAAATTATATATAGTCAGAATGAAAGAAAAAAAAGTAGCATTAGTAACTGGTGGAAGTGGCGGTATTGGTGCCGAAATTTGTAGAAGTTTGTCTTCAAAAGGATATCAAATTATTGTCAATTACAATTCAAACAAAGAAAAAGCACAACAAACTTTACAAAGTTTAGAGGGAAGCAATCATAGTATTTTTCAAGCATCTATAATTAAAAATGATGACCTAACAAATATGGCTAAATTTGTTGCTAACAAGTATGGTCAATTGAATGTTCTTGTAAATAATTCAGGCATTACAAAACCTGTTCCTCATCATAATTTAGAAGCATTGAATGATGATTTAATTGATTCTATAATGCAAGTAAATTTTAGAGGTTCATTTGCATGTATAAGAGCTTTTGAACCTTTATTAAGAAAAGGAAAAAATTCAATTGTGGTAAATATTTCTTCCATAGCAGGAAGAACAGGTATAGGAAGCAATGTGGCCTATTGTGCATCTAAAGCTGCCGTAGATTCTATGACAAGATCTTTAGGAAGATCACTTGCTCCAGACATAAGAGTAGTATCATTATCTCCAGGTTGGGTAAATGGAGATTATGCTAAAAAATCTCCTAAAGAATATATGCAAGAGCAAATAGATAAAACACCATTAAATAGAATTGCAGAAGCTGAAGATATTGGAAAAGCATTGGTTGCAATTGTAGAAAACTTTACATTTTCAACAGGTTGTATTTTCCCTGTTGACGGTGGCAGACCTTTAAATTAGGGTATGAAACATAATTTTCAGCACGCAAAAAATGTTGTGCGTAACTATATAAAAGAATTTGATGCAGCTTCTAGTGAGGCATTAACTTCAGTTTTAAAAACACACACAACTGAAGATTATTTTTGGAGAGGTATGCATCCTTTTTACGAGCAGTCTGGTGCAGAATCTGTTATAGAAATTTTTTGGAAACCTTTAAAAAAATCCTTTTCTCATATTCAAAGAAGAGAAGATATTTTTTTTGCTGGGGCAAATGATTGCGATGGTGGTAAAACACAATGGGTTGTTAATGTAGGTAATTTATTAGCACTGTTTGATACATCTTGGTTAGGAATTCCGCCAACAGGAAAAATGGTGTTTTTACGTTATGCAGAATTTCATAAAGTAGCAGGAAATAAGATTACTGAAACCGCATTTTTTTGTGATATTTTAAGTGTTATGGATCAAGCGGGTTGTTATCCGCTTCCACCTATGACAGGTACTTCATTTATATACCCTGGACCACGTACTCATGATGGTTTACTTTTTGATGAAAAAGACCCTAAAGAAGCTGTCAAAACTATGGAAGTTCTTAATAAAATGATTGCAGATTTAGATGAAATAAATGTGTCAGGAGATGATAGATGTCCTCCTGAATTATTAGCAAGAACTTGGAATAAAGATATGATTTGGTATGGGCCCACAGGTATAGGAGCTTCTTATACCATAGAACGCTATCAAAAACAACATCAATATCCTTTTAGAGAAAACCTTACAGACAAGGTTTTTAATGGTCATATTGCTCGATTTGCCGAAGGCAATTATTGCGGATTTTTTGGTTGGCCAAATCTATATAATAAAAACAAAGGAGGTTTTTTAGGACTTCCTAAAAGTGATGTTGTAGCTGAAATGCGTGTAGTTGATATTTATAGACGAGAAGGTAATAAATTAGCAGAAAATTGGGTATATATAGATATTCTTTATTATTTATATCAACAAGGATTAGATATTTTAGGTAGATTGAAGGAATAAGTTTTCTCAACTTATTTTAGGACGAGATACAATCCAAAATAGCACTAAATTAAAAGGTAGTGATAATATCACTATCTTTAATTTATACTCAAAATAGATAGGTTTTCGGAATTTTAGATTTATGCTGAACTTGATTCAGTAGGCAGTTATTTTTTTCTTTATCAACCTTGCCTGCCGGCAGGCAGGGGCAAAATTTTCAAGCATAGCATAGCTATGGTTTAAAAT
>JBMYWO010000046.1:0-13615 GCA_049607505.1 Polaribacter sp. | reverse complement strand
TTCGCCATCAATACAACAAGCACCTTTACAAGCAGTTAAATTGCACACAAAATCCTTTTCAATAATATCTTCTGAAACAATGGTTTTTCCTAATTGGAACATAGTACAAAAATACATTTATTTTTTTCGCTTTTTACAATGAGTCAAAGTCAGTTGGGATATTCAACTAGCAAATGCAACTTTTTTATTTGGGTTCATAAATTCCTTTGGCACAACAATTGTCTTTATATAGCGAATAGTTATTTTAATTTATTTTAACTATTTGATTATCAAATAGTTAAAAACAAATGATTGATATTGATTTCTTGCTAATAAAAAATCAATGTCAGTATGGCAGATATGAAGAAAATGAGTAAACCAAAACGAATGCATATAGACAACTTGTCGCTTGATAGTATGTTAAATGAAGATTCAGAGTTAATTCCTTTAATGACTCCTGAAGATGAAGAGATTATCAACAAAGAAAATGTCCCAAAAATCTTACCCATTTTACCTTTAAGAAATACGGTGTTATTTCCAGGAGTAGTCATTCCTATTACAGCAGGAAGGGATAAATCTATTCAACTAATTAAAGATGCCAACAAAGGTGATAAGGTCATTGGCGTAGTGGCACAAAAGAATGAAGATGTAGAAGAACCAACGCTAAAAGATATTCATACTACAGGAGTGGTTGCACAGATTTTACGTGTTCTAAAAATGCCTGACGGAAACACAACCATTATCATACAAGGTAAAAAACGTTTTGAAATTGATGCCATTGTTGAAGATAAACCCTATTTAAAGGCAACTGTAAAAGAGGCTATAGAAGACCGAGAAGTAGATGACGAAAAAGAGTTTAAAGCCATTATAGAATCTATAAAAGAACAGGCTTTAGAAGTGATTAAAGAAAACCCAATGCTGCCTTCGGAAGCTTCATTTGCTATCAAAAATATTCAATCCGATTCTTTTTTGGTGAATTTTATTTCATCAAATATGGATTTAAGCGTACTACAAAAACAAGTTATTTTAGAGAAAGACAATCTAAAAGAACGTGCATTATTAACGCTAAAAAACTTAAACAAAGAACTTCAAAAATTACAATTGCGCAATGATATTCAATCTAAAACTAGAGAAGATTTAGATCAGCAACAGCGTGAATATTATTTGAATCAGCAATTAAAAACCATTCAAGAAGAATTAGGAGGTGTTTCTAATGACCAAGAATTAGAGCAAATGCGCCTAAAGGCAAAAACAAAAAAGTGGACAAAGGAAGTAGGGGAGACTTTTCATAAAGAATTGGCTCGCCTAAAAAGAATGAATCCACAAATGGCAGAGTTTGGTGTGCAACGTAATTATTTAGAATTGCTATTAGAATTGCCTTGGGGAAAATATTCCAAAGATAAATTTGACTTAAAACGTGCCACAAGAATTTTGGATAGAGACCATTTTGGATTGGAAAAAGTAAAAGAAAGAATCATAGAATACTTGGCCGTTTTAAAGCTAAAAGGGGATATGAAATCGCCAATTATTTGTTTGTATGGCCCTCCAGGAGTTGGTAAAACTTCTTTAGGAAAATCGATTGCAGAATCTTTAGGACGTAAATATGTGCGTATGTCTTTAGGAGGTTTGCGAGACGAAGCAGAAATTCGTGGGCATAGAAAAACCTATATTGGTGCCATGCCTGGGCGATTGATTCAGAATTTGAAAAAAGCAAAAACTTCGAATCCTGTTTTTGTATTGGATGAGATTGATAAGTTAGGAAAAAGCCATCAGGGAGACCCTTCTTCGGCAATGTTAGAAGTGTTAGATCCTGAACAAAATGAAGCGTTTTATGACAACTATTTAGAGGTTGATTACGATTTATCGAAAGTACTTTTTATAGCGACAGCAAACAATTTGGGAGAAATCCCTTTGGCGTTGCGTGACAGAATGGAAATCATCAATGTAACGGGATATACCATTGAAGAAAAAACAGAAATTGCTAAAAGACATTTGTTGCCAAAACAATTAAAAGAACACGGTTTAACCACCAAGGAGTTAAAATTAGGAAAAAAACAAATAGAAAAAATTGTTGAGGGTTATACTAGGGAATCTGGCGTTAGAAATCTAGAAAAGCAGATGGCAAAAATGGTGCGCTATGCGGCTAAATCTATTGCTTTAGAAGAAGAATATAACGTTGCTGTTTCATCAGACGAAATCGCAACTATTTTAGGACCAGCTCGTTTAGATCGTGATAAATATGAAACCAATGATGTGGCAGGTGTGGTTACAGGCTTGGCGTGGACAAGTGTTGGTGGCGATATTTTATTTATAGAATCTATTTTGTCTAAAGGAAAAGGAACGCTTTCTATTACAGGAAATTTAGGAAAAGTAATGAAAGAATCTGCAACGATTGCATTAGAATATATAAAATCGAATGCAGAAGAATTTGGTATAAAACCTAAAGTTTTAGAAAAAAATAATGTGCATATTCATGTACCAGAAGGTGCTACTCCAAAAGATGGGCCAAGTGCGGGTATTACGATGTTAACTTCTTTAATGTCTTCTTTTACACAACGCAGGGTAAAAAATAAATTAGCCATGACTGGCGAAATTACCTTACGTGGAAAAGTACTCCCTGTTGGCGGAATTAAAGAAAAAATATTAGCTGCCAAAAGAGCAAATATTAAAGAAATTATTTTGTGTGATGATAATAAAAAAGACGTTTTAGAAATTAAAGAAAACTACTTAAAAGGACTAACTTTTCATTATGTTTCTGAAATGAAAGAAGTTATCAACATTGCACTCACAAAACAAAAAGTAAAGAATGCTAAAAAATTAGTGTAACAAAAAAGAAATTTAGTTTAAATTGCCCAATAATTTTTTAACTTTATGAATGACACTTTTGATGTTGTAATTATTGGTGGAGGTACTGCAGGATTGATTTTAGCAAGAGAGTTAGGTAAATTGAAACATAAAACTCTTATCCTTGACAGAAAAGATAATCTGTTGGAAGTTTCTTTCAATACACTTGGAAGTTTTATGAATGTAAGCGATTTTGATTTGTCCAAAAATGTGGTTGCTCAAGAAATAGATACCATTGTCTTCTATACTAGAAATTTTAAAAGAACCGCTAAAGGAAAATTATATGTTCTAGATAAGAAAAAAGTACATGAAGAACTTATAAATGCTTTTGACAATACGTATGTTACTACAAAAACAGGCGTTCATATTAAAGATATTATTCAAGACAAAAAGGGTCATTTCACTGCTGTTATAGATCAAAACAAGAAAGAATATTATGGTAAAATTATTGTTGATGCCTCTGGAACCAACGGAGTTATTAGCAAAAAGGTAGGATTGCGTGAACAAAAAGTAGATCTTGCTACAGGAGTTGAATACAATGTTCAATATTTAGGGAATCCTAATGAGATTCATCTTTTAAGTGGAAAAATATATCAAGGAGGTTATGGATGGATTTTTCCTCTAAAAGATAATAGAGCAATTATTGGATTTGGAACTTTCAATGAAGAAGTTGTAAAGCAACTAAAATATAGACTAAACGAAATTTTAGAACTACCTCGCATCAAAAAATTGGTTGTAAAAGACAATGAAAAAGTTGAAGGTGGAAGCATACCTATTACGCCAGTTTTAGAAAAATTTGTGCTACATAATTTAGTTTGTGTGGGCGATAGCGTCTCGCAAGTAAACCCAATTGTTGGCGAAGGATATAAGTTTATTTTTGAAGCTGCTCTTATGGCTAGTAGCGCTATCCATAAATCGTTAGAAAATGATACTCTTATACATTTGAATGAATACGAATCTGAATGGAAAAATAGATTTTCTGCAAACTATAAACGTTCTAAAAAAGCCCAACAAAAACTATTCAAATACTCTAATAATGATTATGTAATGGATCTTGCAATGCTTCTAGTAGGGTTAAGATCAAAGAGAAGAATTATAAACTCTTTATCTGGCGAATATGGATTAGAAACATAATTTTTTGGCAAAATCATTAAAATCCGTATTTTAAATATTCGTTTTATGTCTCTTTAGGAAAGAGCAAAGCTCTAAAAATTAGGATAGAAACTTTGCTCTAAAACCAACTAACTAAACTAATTATTTTCCCAATCTATTTTTCTAGATGCGTACATGACTGATGCTAGAATTACAAATAAGCCAATACTTCCCACCAACAAAGCATAGTTTTCTAATTGAATAATTACAAAAATAAAAGTGTACAATGCTGTTAGTGAAATCCCGATAAATACTGGAAATTTTATTGTCTTTAGAATTGATTTAGAATATAGGGTGATTAAGGTAACTACAGATATTCCAGCAACTAAATATGCTTTCAAATAACTACTATGTTCCGATATAGAAATTAATAAGGTATAAAACATGGTGAGTGCAATACCAATCATTAAATATTGGAAAGGATGGATTGAAATTTTGCTCATGGTTTGTATCAAAAAGAAAATTAAAAACGTTAGTCCAATGACTAAAAATCCATATTTTACGGAACGTTCACTTTTTTGATATTCATCTACAGGAATCATAAAATTAACGCCAAAAGCATACTTTTTTAGATTGGGTATCCCATCAAAAAACTGTTGAGAAAAAGGTCTGTTAATGTCTAAAACTTTCCATTTAGCATCAAAACCAGTAGCCGAAATTTTATCAGAATTATAGGGCAAATATTCACCAATAAAATTTGCCGTTTTCCAATCAGATTTTATATTCACATTGGTTTCTTTCCCAACAGGGATAAACCGAATTTGCTTACTTCCATTCATACTAATATTCATAGAAAAAGAAATATCTTTCGTTTTTGGAAGATCGTCTTCTTTAATGTTTTTACTTTCCAATTCGTTTAAAGCAACAGTATGACGATTGTAATAAGCATTCTCTTTTGAAGAATCATTAAAACGTTTTGAAGCAAAAGAATAATCGGTTTTATTAAACTCAATTTTAAACAAATTATTCACCCCTTTTAGGTTAGATGTTTTCATAAGCAGACGAGTTTTGTCCCAAAGAATATCTTTATCTTTTACCTCTATTTCACTAAAATCGGGCTTTGTAAAACTACCTTTTAGACTTATTGTACTCTTATAAACAGCAGTTTTGTAAATCCCTCTTTCTTTTTCTTCGGGGTTTATGTTCGAATTGATATCCAACGTATTTGGAAAAAAATAGGCGTATTTAATTTTCTCAATAATTTCTTTTTGCTGCACATTTGTCTTTTCATTTGTAATGTATTTTTTATGATAAGTCTTATAAGGCACTTTCAAAATAGGTCCATATAATAAGACTTCTTTTCCCCATTTTTGATTGATTTCACTCACAACCTCCTGTTGCCTATACATGCGTTCTTGAATTAATTTTTTTATGTATGATAACGGAATCATTAATACAATGATTAAGATTCCTATCATCAGCATTCTTGCTGTAATTGAGGTTTTTACCCATTTTCCAAACTTTCCGTTTTGTTGATTATTTGTTTCCATTTTTATTAAATTATGTTAGTTATTGTGTATTAAATATTAGTTATTAAAAGAACTTTGATTTTCAAAGTTTATGTATAAAAAAATAGTTCATGTATTGTTTATTAATTTTTCCAGTGCATCAATATGCTTTTTAAATTCTTTTTTTCCCATTCGTGTTGCATAATATCTTGTATTTGGTTTTCTACCAATAAATTGTTTTTCAACTTTTATAAAATTTACTTTTTCTAAAGCTTTTGCATGACTTGCTAGATTACCATCCGTAGCTCCTAACAATTCTTTTAGCGTAGTAAAATCTGAATATTCATTGACCATTAAAACAGACATAATTCCTAATCTAATTCTATGATCAAAAGCTTTATTAATATTTAAAATAATATTTTTCAAATAATTGTTGATTTTTGGATCTATCTTGTTTGCCTCCGTTCTGTTTGTCTCCCTGAAAGGGTCTTATACCGTTGATTTGCGTGAGACCTTTCAGGTTTTCAAAACCTGAAAGGTCTTGATAACAAAATGCTTACAAGAATTTTGATTAATAATGATTATTTTTTTGTCATATATTTAGGTCTTCAACAATTACACATAATAAAAACTACTTTCTATCATATTTTAAATACATGACTGTACCATAAATAATGTGCATAACTCCAAAGCCAAGAACCCAAAACCAAAATCCATAACCAGGATATATAGCACTCAGCAATCCTAAAATAATTTGTGTATATCCTAAATATTTCACATCACCCAATGTAAATTTTGAAGCATTTAATAAAGCCAAACCATAAAAAAGTAGCATTAAAGCACCCGTTTGTCCATAACGTTGTTGATTTAAAATAATGATGATATAAATACCACCTGCCACTAACGGAACAATAAAATTAATTAGAATTCTTTTGGTTAATGAATCCCAAATTTTTTCATCATTTTTCTTGGCTTTTTTTGTGGTCAAATAAATGGCAGTACCAACACTAAAAACACCTACTAAAATTAAATCTAATAGTACCAAACGAAATATTTTTCCATCTAAAATTAGATATCCTCTTTCGCTATTGCTTACTAACCAATAGGCATATCCAGCACCAATTAGTGCATAAATACCCGCCAAAATACCAGACAAACCACTTAATGAAATAAATTTTGAAGATTTACTCATTAGGTTTTTAATCTCTGATATGTCTTTTAAATACTCTTCTGAACTCATTTTTAAAGAACTTTGAAATGCAAAGTAAATAAATATTTATTACACAGCAAAATAAATTCATCAAAAAAATGAACAGCTATTTTCTAACAACAATTCCAAAAGAAATATGAGCAATGCCCAATATACAAAGAGCAGAATACCAATACATAGGAATTAAAAGACAAAGCACTCCTAAAAGAATACTTATGAGTGATAAAATGAGTACATCTTTACGCTTTTTATTCTTTAAAATGAATACTAAAATTCCATAGAATATTAAGAAAGAAGGGGTTATGTAATTTACATACCCTTTATTCAATAAGAATAGTAACAGACAAAAAAGTAGTAGATTTCCTATAAAGTATTTCCAAAAAACAACTTTTGTTTTTTCATTCCAGAGTTGATGATGATTTTTTTTTGCAGTTCTTTTTCCTTTAAAAAAGAATGCTAGAGAAGAGAATAAAAATACAAAACAAACCATAGTAATGATTAAAATTTCTATGATTTCAGCAGACATCATTCCCATAACGTTTCCGTCAATTAAAAATCCGTCTAAAATAAAATTTATCCCATAAGCGGCTATTAAAAAATAAATACCTATCAGAATACTTGTAACACCTTTTAGCATAAAGTTTATGAAAAGATTATTATGATTTTTGTTAAATTCGCTCATACTTTATAAAAGTTTTGCTAATATACATAAAATGAAATAGTAGTATGAAACCTGCGGAAGCCTATATTTTAGAACAACTAGAGCCTTTTAAATCTATCTTATTGCATTTGCAAATAGTCATTGAAAGTAATTTTCCAGATGCTAATTTGCAGTTTAAATGGCGATTGCCTTTTTATTATTTAGATGATAAACCTTTCTGTTACCTAAATCCGTCAAAAAAGAAAAGATATGTAGATGTAGGTTTTTGGGTATCTGCGCATTTAACAAAATACAATGAGTTTTTAATTTCTGATGGAAGGAAAGTTGTAAAATCCTTACGATATTTTGGGCTAGAAGATATCAATGAAGAAATTTTAATTGCTGTTTTAAGAGAAGCTCACGAAAACAAGGGAAAGGGTTTTTGGAAGAAAAAATAGTTAGTTTACCTTAAATTGTAACGCATCTTCTCTATCAATAAAAAGCATCAATTCTGTATTTCTTTTAGGATTTTTAATAGTAAAAGTTGAAATATTATTTTCTTTTTTAATGATAGGCTTTTGTGCCAAACGTTCGCCTCTAAAAACATAAAAAACTAAAGAATTTTCGGATAAATTTTTAAATTTTAATTCAATATTTCCTGATGATGTTATATTGATAATTCCTTTTTTTGGTGAAATGAATTCAGTGTTAGAACTTAAAAAAGAGTTTCCATAAATAGGTTGCTTATAAAATTCATTCAGGCTCATCCTACCAAAACGAAGTACCCAAATTTTGTCATCAGGAAAATGTGTTTTAAAAATTTTTTCTTTAGGAATAGCATAAAAATAGTTGTTAAATTCTCGAATCCATTTTCCATTATACATATAACCAGCTGCCCAAGTTATATCTAAAATAACCCATTTGTTATTCAATTTCACTCCATTCCAAGCATGGTTTGTAGTGGTAGGAATTTTCCCTATTTCGCTAGCATCGTCTCTTACATAGCCTTTTATTACTTCGGATTCTATTCCTAATAAATCACAAATTTTGGTAAAGGATTGTGCATATTCCTCGCAAACTCCTTGTTTGGTTAAAAAAGCTTTTGCAACAATAGTATCTTTTATTTCTTGAAGTTTTTGCAATTTTTCTTCTTCTGTAATATACCTAAAACTGATGGTTTTAGTACGATTGTAATATTCATCTAAATTATATCGAATGTTTGTAGCCAACCATACAAATGCAGCTCTCACTTTATCTTCATCAGAAGTAAAATCTTTTGCAATTTTTGAAGCCAACTGTTCAACTTTAGAAAATGTAGGATAGTTGGCAATTTTTTCATCAACATTTGTAAAATCTTGAGAATATATTGACAAGGAAAAGAATAAAAGTAAAGATAAAAGTTGTTTCATCATTATAAAGGATAAACAACTTAATTAGGCAAAAATTGTGCCTACAATTTATTTATCGTCTTTCTAATAGCCACCAAGTTAGACAGTAAATTTTCTAAATGATCTAGGTGTAACATATTTGCGCCGTCACTTTTTGCATTTGCAGGATCAAAATGCGTTTCAATAAACAAACCATCTACATTATTTACTACGCCAGCTCTAGCTATGGTTTCTATCATATCGGGTCTTCCGCCAGTAACACCAGAAGATTGATTGGGTTGTTGCAGCGAGTGTGTAACGTCTAAAATAGTAGGAGCAAATGCTCGCATTTCGGGAATTCCTCTAAAATCTACAATCATATCTTGGTAGCCAAATAGGGTTCCTCTATCGGTAATCCAAGCTTTATGAGAACCCGCATCTTTTACTTTTTGTACTGCATGTTTCATTGCAGACGGACTCATAAATTGTCCTTTTTTTAGGTTGACAACCTTTCCTGTTTTTGTAGCAGCAACCACCAAATCTGTTTGTCGTACTAAAAAAGCGGGTATTTGTAAAACATCTACATATTCAGCAGCTTTAACTGCATCTGATGTTTCGTGAATATCTGTAACTGTAGGAACGTTAAAGGTTTCTGAAACTTTGCGTAAAATTTTTAGTGCTTTTTCATCACCAATTCCTGTAAAACTATCAATTCTACTACGATTTGCTTTTCTAAAACTTCCTTTAAAGACATAAGGAATTTCTAATTTGTCTGTAATCGTTATTACTTTTTCAGCAATTCTTAATGCCATTTCTTCACTTTCAATAGCACAAGGACCTGCAAGTAGAAAAAAATTGTTAGCTTTTGTATGTTTTATATTTGGAATTTCAGATAAGACCATTTGTAAAAATTTATACAAAAATACAAATCAAAATTTGTAATAGAATACAAATATTGTCTAAAAAAAACCGCATTCAATTCATTGAATGCGGTTAAATAATAAACTTTATATTTTAAATTACTTAATTGTAAAAGTTACTCTTCTAACCAATTTTCTTGCATCTTCTGAATTTTTATCTACAGAAGAATCCTCTCCATTACCATTGTATGATAATCTACTTGGTGAAATACCTGATGCCACTAAAACATCATATACTCTTTTTGCTCTTTTAGTTGACAATCTTTTATTGCTACTTACACTACCTATTTCATCAGCATACCCTGTAAGTTCTGCTGAAACAGAAGGATTTTCTGACATATATTTGTATAAATAGTTAATTGCTTGTAATGATTGTTTTTGAATTGAACTTTTTCCAAAGTCAAAATACACATTTTGATATCCTTTGTTTAGTAGTTCTTTAACAAAATCAACTTTAGTATTAGGAGGAGGAGGTGCAATAATTTCTCCTTTTTTAGAATATCTTTCATCTAATTCAGAAATCAATCCATCTTTATCATATTCAGACTTATCAGATAATTTATCAATTTCAGTTTCTGCAACTTGTAAACGTTTTTCTAAAGATCCTAAATCATTAATTACCTCTTCTATGTCATCAGGGTCTGCATACCAATCTGCATGAACGTTACTTTTACCTAAATAAATATTTAAGCCTATAGAACCATTAAATATCTGTCCGTTAATCCCTCTATTATTAGAAGTTTGTATCCCGTCAAAAGAAGTATCTTGATATAAATGCATCACTGCAGAAGCATCTAAAAATAATGCGATATGTTCGGTCAATTTAATCTGTGGTGTAATACCAATAACACCGTTTACTGTTCTATCTTTTGGTCTGTTGCTTATTGTACTATAAACTTTCATGTCCGATAAACCTACACCTCCATGAATCAATACATTAAATGCTTGAGTCCATTCTCTGAATCCTAATAATTTACCTGCATTCACAATAGCTTCTACGGTACCTCTGTAGTAATCCGTCTCAAAGGACTTACTTTTATTATCTTCTTCAAATTTATTAAATCCAAAATCTAAGCGTAACCCAAAATTTTCGTTAATCATATATCTGAATCCAACATTTGCTTGCCAAAAACTTGGAGTTTTATCTACATCATTTTGAGCTACAGGGAAAACAGGAAGGTGTACACCTGTGCCTAAATCAATAGACCATTTGTTAAAATCTTGTGCATTGGTTTCTATTATTATACAGAATAATACAGCTAACAATATTATTTTCTTCATAATTTCTTGAATTAAAGTAGTTTGTTCTAAAATACAAATATACTTTTTTTCTTAATATATTCATAAATTCATTGAAACTTTATTGCTTTTTATACTCATAATTTAGAATTGTATCCTCTTTTAAAAATGGATTATAATTCTTGTTTTATAATTTTATTTTACTGATACTTTTTAGAGTTTCTTTATCCTTCTAAAAAAGAATAAAATATTGATAATAAGAGAATTAATAACTAAACGACAGACTGTTATACACCTCAATTAAAAATTAAGAATAATTAAATAAATTTGGATTAATGTTTTTTAGTAGATTTGTAGCTATGTCTAATTTTTTTAAGCACATGACAAAAAAATAATATTAGCACATAATTTCTATAAAATCAGTATTTTAAAAACAAATGTTCTGTGAGACCTTTCAGGTTTTTAAAACCTGAAAGGTCTTGATAACAAAAGCCTTACAAGGTTTTCAATCAATGATGCTTATTTTTTGTCATGTACTTAGCTAATTTTTATATATGGCAATAGTTACATCAAAAGAAATTGCACAAGTAATTGGTTTAGAAAAATTCGGTTTTTTTGGAACTCTTATTGGGTGGTTGTTAATGAGGGTTTTACGAATTTCTACCATTAATAGAATATATAACAAAAATAAAGATAAGTCAGACTTAAATTTTTTGAATGGTGTTTTAACTGACTGCAAAATTGAGTTTGAAATACCAGAAGAAGACTTAAAACGAATTCCAAAAGAGGGTGCTTTTATTACTATTTCTAACCATCCACTTGGTGGAATTGACGGTGTTTTACTGCTAAAATTATTAATAGAAAAAAGAGCAGATTATAAAATAATTGCTAATTTTTTACTCCATAGAATAGCACCTTTGAAACCTTATATAATGCCCGTAAATCCTTTTGAAAATAGAAAAGATGTAAAATCTAGTACGGCAGGAATTAAAAGCGCATTAAAACATTTGCAAGAAGGAAAACCTTTGGGTATTTTCCCCGCAGGGGAAGTTTCTACGTATAAAGATGGCAAGCTAAAAGTTGATAAACCTTGGGAGCAAGGAGCTGTAAAATTGATTAAAAAAGCCAATGTTCCCATAATTCCTATTTATTTTCATGCAAAAAACAGCCGTCTTTTCTACGTGCTTTCTAAAATTAGCGATACCTTAAGAACAGCCAAATTACCTTCCGAAGTAATTTCACAAAAAAACCGTGTGATAAAGGTTCGAATAGGAAAAGCAATTTCTGTAAAAGATCAAGCCGCATATCAAGAAATTCCTATTTTTTATGAGTTTATTAGAAAGAAAACGTATATGCTGGCAAATCCGTTTGTAAAATCAAATAAATTATTATCATCCCAAAATTTAAAAATACCCAAAGCTGCTAAAAGGATTACTTCTCAAAAGAATACAGCTTTATTTCTTAAAGAAATAACAGTATTAAGAGAAGGAAATAGCAGACTTTTAGAAAGTAAAAATTACGAAGTATTTTTTGCCAATGCGAAACAGATTCCTAATGTATTGCACGAAATAGGAAGATTGCGTGAAATTACTTTTAGAGATATTGGTGAAGGCACAAACAAAGCAATAGATTTAGATAAATATGATAAATATTATTACCATTTGTTCTTGTGGGACAAAGAGGCAAATTGTTTAGTAGGAGCCTATAGAATGGGGCTTGGAAAAGAGATTTTCAAAAAATATGGTATCAATGGTTTTTATATACAAACATTGTTTAGAATAGAACCTGAATTATATCAAATGATGGAAAACACCATAGAAATGGGTCGTGCTTTCATTATTAAAAAATATCAGCAAAAACCAATGCCTTTATTTTTATTGTGGAAAGGAATTGTGCATGTTACATTACGCTATCCAGAACATAAGTATTTAATGGGAGGTGTTAGTATTAGCAATAAATTTTCCGAATTTTCAAAATCGTTGATGATTGAATTTATGAAATCTCATTATTACGATCCGTACATTGCACAATATATTTATCCGAAGAAAGAATTTAAGGTGAAATTAAAAGATGGTGATAAAGATTTTATTTTTGATGCTACCAAAGCAGATATGCAAAAGTTTGATAAATTTATTGACGAAATAGAACCAGGTGCATTAAGAATTCCTGTTTTAATAAAAAAATATGTAAAACAAAATGCTCGTTTAGTAGCCTTTAATGTAGATCCAAAATTTAATAATGCCATAGATGGACTGATGTATATTAAGGTATCAGATTTACCCGAAAGTACAGTAAGACCTGTCATGGAAGAATTTCAAGCAGAATTAGAACAAAAAACAAGTATCATTGATTGAAAACCTTGTAAGTATTTCGTTGTCAAGAATCTCATAAAAACTACAAAACGTTATGCACCCAATGTTATACACCACATTATAAGTTCTTTAAAAAAATGTTAATTTCAACAAAATCAGCAATCTCTATTTAGGATTAATTAGTAAATTCGCTCAATATATTTTTAGATTGACTTATGACAGCAGTAAATTTTAAAAAGTGGAACATCATTTTAGGTTGGGTTATTTTTGCAATTGCTTTAATCACTTATACTTTAACGTTAGAACCAACGGTTAGTTCTTGGGATTGTGGCGAATACATCGCTACCTCCGTAAAACTACAAATTGGGCATCCACCAGGAGCACCGCTGTTTCAAATGTTGGGCGCATTTTTTGCAATGTTTACAGATGATGTAAGCCAGATTGCAAAAATGGTCAACTTTATGTCTGCGTTAGTAAGTGCATTTACCATTTTGTTTATGTTTT
>JBMYWO010000045.1:0-13757 GCA_049607505.1 Polaribacter sp. | reverse complement strand
AGAAATAGAAGCAGCAACTGAAAAAGAAGTTGAAAATGTAGTAGATATGTATAATAAGCCAATTCAGTGGGTTAGAATACACAATCTTCCAGATCACGTTTACTTTAACCATGCACAGCACGTAAATGTAGGTAAAGTAGAATGCCAAACTTGTCATGGAAACATACAAGACATGGAAGTAGTAGAGCAGCACTCGCCATTATCTATGGGTTGGTGTATAAACTGCCACAGAAACACAGAAGTAGATTTAGGTAACGAATATTATAAAGATTTTGATAAACTTCAGAAAATGAAAGAACTTCATAATTCAGTTACTGTAGAAGATATAGGTGGTACAGAGTGTCAAAAATGTCACTATTAAATTTTAATACTAAACATCATAAATAAAGATGGCAACAGATAAAAAATATTGGTTAGGTTTAGAAGATAAAGAAGGTTTAGTTGAAGACACTAGTAAAGAGTTTGAATTAGAGCACCCAGTAATGAGTGGTTTAGACAATGCTTTAACTAAAAAGAATTCTTCAAGAAGAGACTTTCTAAAAGTTTTAGGATTTAGTGTTTCTGCTGCGGCAATAGCTGCAAGTTGTGAAATGCCTGTAAGAAAATCTATACCTTATACTATAAAACCAGAAGAGATTATTCCTGGTGTTCCAAATTATTATGCTTCTGCATACATAAAAGGAGGAGACTATAATAGTGTATTGGTAAAAACTAGAGAAGGTAGACCAATTTTACTTGAAGGAAATAGACAATCTAGCATTTCTGGTGGAGGTGTAAACCCTAAAGTAATGGGATCTTTATTGAGCCTATATGATGCAAATAGAATTAAAGAACCAAGAATAGCAGGAAAAAATGCTGATTGGAATACTGTTTATTCTGAAGTAAAATCTAAATTAGAAGCTACTTCAAATAAAATAGCCGTTTTAACATCTACTATAATAAGCCCTTCTGCAAAAAGAGCTATTAAAATGTTTTCTGAGAAATACCCTACAACTGAACACGTTCAGTTTGATGCTATTTCTTATGCAGGCATATTAGATGCAAACCAAGAATCTTTTGGTAAAAGAACAATTCCTACTTATAACTTTGAAGCAGCAGACCTTATTGTAGGTTTAAGTGCAGATTTTTTAGGCTCTTGGTTAAACCCAACAGCTTTTTCTGTAGCTTATGGAAAAAGAAGAAAAGTAGATAAGTTGAATAGACATATTCAAATAGAATCTATACCAACATTGTCTGGATCTAATGCAGATTTAAGAATACCTGTTAAACCTTCAGAAGAAGATTTAGCAGTTTTAAGATTACACAATTTAATCGCTAAAAAAGCAGGTCAAGCAACTATTAGCGATGATTCTACTTTCAAGAATGAAAAACTTGAAACAGTAGCCAATGAATTATGGGCTGCTAAAGGAAAATCTTTAGTAATTTCAGGTTCAAACAATAAAGCAACTCAAGTAATAGTAAACACTATTAATGCAATGTTGGCTAACTATGGTGCTACTATAGATATGAATACTGCTTGTTATACAAAACAAGGAGACGATACAAAATTAAACGCTTTATTAGCAGATATGAATGCTGGTAATGTAGGTGCTGTAATAGTTATGGATACCAATCCAGTATATTTCTTAGCTGATAAATTTGTTAATGCAGCAAAAAAAGTTGCATTAAAAGTAGATTTATCTGAAAGAAATAATGAAACAACACCAATGGCAGATTACTGCTGTCCAAATCATCATTATTTAGAAGCTTGGAACGATGCAATACCTCAAGACGGTATTTATGCAACAGCACAGCCTACCATAGCACCTTTGTACAATACAAGAAATGCGCTACAATCTTTAATGGCATTTGCAGGTACAGAGGTAGATGAATACGATTTTGTAAAAGAAACTTGTAGTCAAGAAATTTTTGCAAACCAAAATGAATATGGAAGTAAAGATTTATTATGGACAAACACCGTTCATAATGGAGAAGTGCGTTTTACTAATCCAGAAGAAGAGGCTGTATCTTTTGCAATGACAGATTTAAGTGCTGCATCTGCAGAAGTAATGAAAGCTTCAAAAGTAGGTGGCGATGTTCAAGTTAAATTTTATGAGAATAGTAAAATAGGAGACGGGTCATTATCTGATAACCCTTGGGTATTAGAATTAGCAGATCCTATTACAAGAATAGCTTGGGATCAGTATTTTGTTGCAAACCCTACTTGGGTAAAAGAAAATGGTCTTATACATAATCATAAGAATAAAGATTATGAAGTAATTACAGTTACTATAGATGGAAAAGAAATTACTTTACCAGTAGTAGCATTGCCAGGAGTACCTAATGGTGTATTAGGAGTTTGCTATGGTTTTGGTAGAAAAAATGTTTCTCACAATGATTTAGGAAGAGGAACTTCTATATACCCAATAGCTAAAACAAATGTTTCTGTATATCCTGCTTCTTGGTCACATGAAGGTTCTAAATATAAAGTTGCTGTAATGCAACAAGAGCATAGATTAGAGCATAAAGGTTTAGGTGGCGAAAAAACAAGATTAATTGTTAAGGAAACTACTTTAGATGAGTATAAAGTAAACGCAGCAGCAGGTAATCTTATGAATGAAGGACTTGGCTGGACACCTAGACAAAAATGGGTAGACAAGCACATGACTTCTTTATATGGAGAAGAAAATCCAGAAAGAGAAAAATCTCAAGAATACGGTGGAGCACATTTAGAGCAATTAACTAGAGGACATCACTGGGGAATGGCAATAGATCTTAACTCTTGTATAGGTTGTGGTGCTTGTGTAGTAGCTTGTAATGTAGAAAATAATGTTCCTATTGTAGGTCAAGACGAAGTGCGTAGAGCACACGATATGAACTGGCTAAGAATAGATAAGTATCATACAGGCGAAGAAGACAATCCAAAAGTTGTTTTCCAACCATTAATGTGTCAACACTGCGATAACGCACCTTGTGAAAATGTATGTCCAGTAGCAGCAACAAACCACAGTTCTGAAGGTTTAAACCAAATGACGTATAACAGATGTATAGGTACAAGATATTGTGCAAACAACTGTCCGTATAAAGTAAGAAGATTTAACTGGTTCGATTATCAAGGAGCAGACTCTTGGTCAGCAGATGATGAATTTATCTTGCCAATATTAAATAATGATTTTGATGGAGATCAATCATTTGCATCAGATGAACACAAATTAGGTTTACACGATTCTATGGCTAGAATGGTATTAAACCCAGATGTTACAGTAAGAGGAAGAGGAGTAATAGAAAAATGTAGTTTCTGTGTACAAAGAATACAATTAGGAAAACTAGAAGCTAAAAAAGGAAATAAAGCCTTGGCAGATGGAGATATTTCTACTGCTTGCCAGTCTGTATGTCCTACAAATGCTATTTCATTTGGAGATACAAATAATGATGAAACAGCAGTAAGAAAAGCTTGGGAAGACCCAAGAGCTTATGGAGTAATAGAAGAAATTCATACATTACCATCTGTAAGATATTTAGTAAAAGTAAGAAACGAAAAAAACGGCGATTATAACGCATAGTATAAATAATTTTAGAAATTAAAAATATATGAGTCATTACGAATCACCAGTACGTGAACCCTTAATAACGGGCGACAATATCACCTATACCAAAATAACTGATGATATAGTTCGTACTACAGAACAGAAACCACCTTTGTCTTGGTTTATAGGTTTTGGAATATCAGCATTTTTTGCCTTAGTAGGTACCGTTGCTATTCTTTATACTGTATGGCAAGGTATTGGAGTATGGGGATTAAACAAGACAGTAGATTGGGCTTGGGATATTACCAACTTTGTATGGTGGGTAGGTATCGGGCACGCAGGAACACTTATTTCTGCAGTACTTTTAATTTTTAGACAAAAGTTTAGAACAGGTATCAATAGAGCAGCAGAGGCAATGACTATTTTTGCCGTAATTTGTGCAGCTATTTTCCCAGGTATTCACATGGGAAGAATGTGGGTTCCTTTCTTTATTTTCCCTTATCCAAATACAAGAGGACCTTTATGGGTAAACTGGGATTCGCCATTACTTTGGGATGTATTTGCAATTGGTACATATTTAACAGTATCACTTTTATTTTGGTACGCAGGTTTAATGCCAGATTTTGCAACTATTAGAGATAGATCTAAAGGAAAATTAAGAAAATTTATTTACAATGCATTAAGCTTTGGTTGGATAGGAACAGCAAAACAATGGCAAAGATTTGAATCTTTATCATTAATACTTGCAGGTTTAGCTACTCCATTGGTACTTTCGGTACACACTATTGTATCTTTTGATTTTGCTACATCAGTAATTCCTGGTTGGCATACTACAATTTTTCCTCCGTATTTCGTAGCAGGAGCAATATTTTCTGGATTTGCAATGGTACAAACTTTACTATTAATTACTAGAAAAGTATTAAGATTAGAGAACTATATTACGCTAGCACATATTGAATCTATGAACAAAGTAATTGTTCTTACAGGTTCTATAGTT
Organism: Polaribacter sp.; assembly: GCA_049607505.1. Lineage (GTDB taxonomy): Bacteria > Bacteroidota > Bacteroidia > Flavobacteriales > Flavobacteriaceae > Polaribacter. Next base: position 9,254 of record JBMYWO010000045.1, on the reverse strand, counting down.
GGTGTTGCATATATTACAGAGTTATTTACGGCTTGGTATTCTGGTTATTTATTTGAAGAATATGCATTTTATAATAGAGCATTTGGAGATTATTGGTGGGCTTATGCAATAATGATGACTTGTAATGTTATTACACCTCAATTATTCTGGTCTAAAAAAATTAGAAGAAGTATAGGAATTAGTTTTGCACTTTCATTAGTTGTAAACGTAGGAATGTGGTTTGAACGTTTTGTAATTATTGTAACATCTCTACACGAAGATTTCTTACCTTCTTCTTGGTTATATTTCTTACCTACTTGGGTAGATGTAGCTATATACGTAGGGACATTAGGAATATTTATGACATTATTTTTATTATTTACTAGAGCATTCCCAGTAATAGCTATTGCAGAGGTTAAATCTATATTTAGTAGTTCATCTGCTTTGGCAAGAAAACGTCAAATAGAAGAAAACGGAGATGACTTTGAATCTAAATATGGTGAAGCCGAAGGAATGAAGTATAAAGATTTGAAATACAACGTAAATACTTCAAACGATTAATAAATAGAAATACTTTACTGATTGATTTCAGTTGAATATAAAAAAAATTAAAATGGCAAAAGATAAATACATAATTGGTTTATTCGATCACGAAGACAAACTAGTACATGCTGTTAGAGCTTTTAAGGCTAAAAAAATAGAGGTAACTAATGTTTTAACACCCTTTCCTGTTCATGGTTTAGAGCACGAGTTGGGTTATGAAGAATCTCGTTTGCATACAGCTGGTTTCTTGTTTGGTATGACTGGTATGACCTTGGCTTTGTTTATGATGACTTGGGTTTCAATTTCAAACTATCCTTTAAATGTAGGTGGTAAACCATTTTTTGCTTTGCCAGCGTTTATTCCTATTACTTTTGAGTTAACTGTACTTTTTGCAGCAGTAGGTATGGTAATGGTTTATTTAAAAAGAAATCAATTATTTCCTGGTCATGTACCAAGAATTTATGATGATAGAATTACAGATGATCGTTTCGCAATGATTTTTAAAGTAGACGATAATACAACACAACAAGATTATGATGCAATAGCGGCTTTGTTGAAAGCGTCTTCTGTAACAGATATTAAAACTAAAGAATTTGATGATAGCTCAGAAATGTTTACAAGCATAGAAAGAGAATTTGTTTTTCAAAATTCTAGTGTAATGGCTCAACCTGTAGCAGAGGAGAAAGCTGTTGTAGAAGAAGAAGTTGTAGAACATAAAATTGTTGAAGAAACTGCTGTAGCTGAGCAAACAGTTGTTGTAGAAAAGTCTGAAGATGAATTAAAAGACCAATTGTTTAACGAAATTGGTGTTGTTTCTGAAGATAGTAAAGACGATTTGAAAAAAATTAAAGGTATCGGAAAAGTTTATGAAGGTAGACTAAACGAAATTGGTATTTTTTCTTTTGGTCAAATAGCAAAATTGCAAGGAAAAGGAATTGAAGCAATAGAAGTATTAACAGGTTTCCCTGGAAGAATACAAAGAGAAGATTGGGTAGGCCAAGCAAAAACATTAAATGAAGGTGGAACTACTGAATTTAGTGATAGAGTAGATAATGGCAACGCGTAATAATAATAATTTAGTAAAAAAATAAGATTTTATAATGAAAAAATCCTTTTTAAATATACTTTTTATGGCAGCAGTTGTAGCTATTATAACTACATCTTGCCATAGTAAAGGCGATAATCCAGGTTGGATATATATGCCAGACATGACTTACTCTAATGCGTATGAAACGTACTCTAGTACACATCATCAAACGCAAGGAGCAGATAGTATGTCTGCAAGAAAACCCGTAAGTGGAACAATACCAAGAGGTTATTTACCAAATAATAGCCGTATTCAAAAAAATGAAAAGTATATCAATTCTTTTATTTTTAAGAATAACTTTAAAAACCCAATAGAATATCCAGAGTTGGATCAAGAGCAAAGGGCAATGGCAAAAACAATGCTTAAAAACCCTTACAAAAGAACTGACGATGTAATGAAGGCAGGAAAAGCAAAGTATGATATTTACTGTGCTGTATGCCATGGTAAAGATGGAGAAGGAAATGGACAAATAGTAGAAAGACCAGATGGTTCTGAAGGTCCTTTCGTATCAATACCACCAAACTTTAAAACTTCTGCAGCTAAAAATGGAAGACTTCACGGTTTAACAGATGGCGATATGTTTTATTCTATTTCTTATGGAAAAAATATGATGGGTGGATATTATACACAAATAAATGCAGAAGATAGATGGAAGATAATTCACTATATAAAGAATATGGCTGGAATATCTGACGACTACGAAGCATTTGAAAGATCTGAAGATGGAAAAGTAAAAATGGATTTAGCTTCAGTAGAATTAAAGAAAGGTGCTGAAATTAATGTACCTGATATTTATTTTACAACGGGATCTTCTAAGTTAAAAAGCGAGTCTTATTATATACTAGATCAGCTAGTTAAATTTTTTGATGATAACAAAACTGTTAAAGTTGAAATTGGTTCTCACTCAGATGCTAGAGGAGACGATGAAAAAAATATGATTTTGTCTCAAGAAAGAGCTGCTTCTGTAGTAACTTATTTGAGCAGTAAAAATGTAAATCTAGAGCAATTAAGTCCAAAAGGTTATGGTGAAACAATGCCAGCAGTACCTTGTGGAGAAGATTGTACAGACGCACAGTTTGAAAAAAATAGAAGAACAACTTTTAAAATTTTACAAGTAAAATAATTGATTAGATATGTCTAAAAAACTTGAATTTAACACTAAAATGAAATTAAACCTTGGAATCTTAATGATTCTAGGTGTAATAGGCATGGTATGGGCATTTTTCTGGAATGATGGGTTTAACTCACATGCTAGATTTTGGTCTAACATATTATTGAATACTTACTATTTTGCAGGTATTGCAGTTACTGGTATTTTCTTTATTACCGCACACCACTTAGGTTATGCTGGATGGCAAACGGTTTTGAAAAAAATTCCAATGGCTATGAGTAAGTTCTTATACGTAGTATTTCCAATAATGGTAATTATTACTATTGGAGTATTTATGGGAGAGCACGATAGTTTACATAATTTATATACGCATTGGGCATCAGAACATGGAATGGCAGATGAAATTGTAGCAGGAAAGAAGTCTTTCTTAAATCCTACCGTTTATGCAATTCTTGTATTAGGTTTCTTTTTCTTATGGGCTTTGTTTGCAAAGCTTATGCATTCAAAATTTATGAGTATTGCAAGTTTAAAAGAATATAAGAATACAAAAGCCCTTTCAGCTGTATTTTTGGTAATATTTGGTGTTTCTTCTTCTGTATTAAGTTGGATAGTTGTAATGTCTATAGACCCACATTGGTATAGTACTTTGTTTGGTTGGTATAACCTAGCAAGTTATTTTGCAGCAGGTTTTTCTATGATGGCATTAATTATCATTTATTTAAAATCTAAAGGTTTATTAGAGGCTGTAAAAGAAGATCACATTCACGATATTGCTAAATATATGTTTGGTTTTAGTGTATTTTGGACTTATTTATGGTTTTCTCAGTTTATGCTAATTTGGTATGCAAACATTCCAGAAGCAACTGTTTGGTTCTCTAAAAGATTTGATGTTCCATTGTTCAAATTTATTTTGATTTTTAACTTAGTTATAAATTTTGCAGCACCTTTCTTATTAATTTTAAAAAGGTCATCAAAAAGAAACTTTAAAATGGTTTCGTTTGTAGCAGTACTTTTAATTATTGGTCACTATTTAGATTTCTTTGGAATGATAATGCTAGAGCCAATGAATGTACCTCATCATTCAGCAGAAAAGCACGATGGACATGATGCACACGGTAATAACGAAACTTCAACGGTATTATATGCTGAGCAAGCAGGCGAAGAGCACAATCATGATGCACATTCACATAATGCTGAAACAGATCACGAAAACCATGCACACGAAACGCATATAGATACTGAAGTTCACGAAGCTATCCACAATCATACTTCTACAGACAAGGCACATGAGGCTTCACACGATGCACATAATGCTGATGGTCATCACGGAGAAGAACATGCAAAAACAAACTATGCATCAATTGGTTTACCAGAAATATTTATTTTCTTAGGATTTCTTGGGCTGTTTTTATTTGTAGTGTTTAGTACATTGCACGATATAGAATTAGAAGTAACAGAAGATCCATTCTTAAAAGAAAGTTTACATCATCACTTTGATTATTAATAAATAATTATGACAACGACATTATTATCCTTATTTGCAGTATTTCTATTCTTTTTAGTAATATTTTATATTGCCAAAACAATAGAATTATCGTCTATAGCCAAAAATGGTTTAAAAAACGATTACGTAAAATCTACTAAAGTAAATGCTTACTTAGCGATGTTCTTTTATATCGTAGGTATGATTATATTAGTAATGACAACAATTAGTTTAGCTCCAAGAATGCTTCCAGAATCGGCTTCGGTTCACGGTGTAGAAATGGATAAAATGTTTGATGTAACTTTATGGGTTACAGGATTAGCATTTTTACTAACACAAACTTTATTATTCTTTTTTGTATATTTTTATAGATACAACGAAGATAGAAAGGCTTACTTTTTTCCGCATAGTAACTTGCTGGAAATGATTTGGACAATAGTACCTGCTGTAGTGTTGGTAGCATTAGTATTTAAAGGTATAGGAGTATGGCATAATGTTTTTGACTTTCAGCAATTAGACGGAAAAGATCCTATAGTTTTTGAAGTAACAGGAAAACAGTTTGCTTGGGTTTTGAGATACCCTGGTGCTGACGGAAAGTTAGGACCAAGAGAAATTACTCATGAAAATATTAATGAGTTTAATGCTAAATATAGTTTACCAAATGAACTTGGAATAGTTTGGACAGATAAAGCTAGTCAAGACGATATTTATCCTAATGATATATATTTAGTAAAAGATAGACCAGTACTAGTTAAACTTGGAGCATTAGATGTAATACATAGTTTTTACCTACCGCACTTTAGAGTAAAAATGGATTGTGTACCAGGAATGCCTACACAGTTTATGTTTACACCAATGTATACTACAGAAGAATTTAAAGAAAGGTTAAAGAATAAGAAGTTTTGGAAAAATATAGATCCAAAAACTGGTGAACCTAGATGGAAAGGATTTAAATTTGAATTGGCTTGTGCTGAATTATGTGGTAAATCACATTTTGGTATGCAAAAAAATGTAGTAGTTGTAGAACAAGAAGAATATGACGCTTGGTTGGCAAAACAAAAACCTTTTTACAAAACTGTAGTTAAAAAAGCTATGGACAGAGTTGATAATCAATAATAATAAACAAGAATAATATCTAAAATATGAGTACTGATTTAACACACGGTCATGACGATCACGGGCATCATCACGAAGATACTTGGCTTACAAAATATATTTTTAGTCAAGATCATAAAATGATTGCTAAACAATTCTTGATTACAGGAATTATTTGGGCTTTTATAGGTGGACTTTTGTCTTTGTTTTTTAGAATGCAGTTGGCTTGGCCAAATGAAACATTTCCAATTTTAGAAACACTATTGGGAAAATGGGCTGAAGGCGGTCAAATTTCTAACGATTTTTACTATTCTTTAGTAACAATGCACGGAACAATTTTAGTATTTTTTGTACTTACCGCAGGATTGAGTGGTACATTTAGTAATCTTTTAATTCCATTGCAAATAGGTGCTAGAGATATGGCATCGCCATTGATGAATATGCTATCATATTGGTTCTTTTTTGCGGCTGGTGTTGTTATGTTTAGTTCATTTTTTGTTCAAACAGGACCTGCTTCGGGAGGTTGGACAGCATACCCACCACTAAATGGTATTAGAGATATTTCTATTAATATAGGTTCTGGTTTAGGATTTGATTTATGGATTGCTAGTATGTCTTTATTCATTGTTTCTAGTTTGTTAGGTGGTTTGAATTATGTAGCTACAATAATAAATTTAAGAACAAAAGGTATGACAATGACAAGATTGCCTTTATTAATATGGGCACTATTGTTTACTGCCGTATTAGGTATTTTATCATTTCCTGCTTTATTATCTGCAGCTGTATTATTAGAATTTGATAGAATTTTAGATACTAGTTTCTTTTTAAATAATATTGTTATTGGAGGAGATTTATTAGCATATAAAGGTGGTTCTCCTGTATTGTTCCAGCATTTGTTTTGGTTTTTAGGACATCCAGAGGTTTATATTATTATTTTCCCAGCTATGGGTATAGTTTCAGAAATACTTTCTGTAAATGCTAAAAAACCAATTTTTGGTTATAAGGCAATGATTATGTCTATTGGTTCTATTACAGTAGTTGGTTTCTTTGTATGGGCGCATCACATGTTTGTATCGGGAATGAATCCAAACTTAGGAATCGTTTTTATAATATTTACTTTGTTGATTGCAATACCTTCTTCTATAAAAGTATTTAACTGGTTGACTACACTATGGAGAGGAAATTTGAAGCTTACACCACCTATGATGTTTGCCATTGGTTTTATTTCTTTCTTTATTTTTGGAGGAATAACAGGTATTTTCTTAGGTAACGCACCAGTAGATTTACCATTACATGATACTTACTTTGTAGTTGCTCACTTTCACGTAGTAATGGGAGTATCTGCATTTTTTGGAATGTGGGCAGGTGTTTATCACTGGTTTCCTAAAATGTATGGCAGATTTATGAACGATACTTTAGCGTATATTCATTTCTGGGGTTCATTAATAGGTGGATATTTGGTATTTGTACCTATGCACTTTTTAACTGGAGTACCAAGAAGATATTATTCTTTTGAGCAATTTACAACTTTTGATATTTTCCAAGATGTAAACGTAATAATAACATTAGGAGCATTCTTAGTATTTGCTACACAAATCGTTTTCTTAATTAATTTTTTCTATTCTATTTTTAAAGGAAGAAAAATGACTTCAGATAACTTAAATCCTTGGGGTGCTAATACATTAGAATGGACTACGCCAGTAGAAAGAATACACGGTAACTGGTCTGGAGATATTCCACAAGTATACAGATGGCCTTATGATTATTCTGTTAATGGAAACGAAATTAATCCACAAACAAAACCTTTAGAGGAAGGAGAGGAAGAGCACTAAAAAATAATGAAAACTGCAACTAAAGACATATCATTATCTATTCTTGTTAGAGAAAAAATGAAAGCAATAGCCTTACTTTTCAAGTTAAGGTTGGCTACTTTTGTTGTATTTTCTTCTGCAATAGGTTTACTAATAGCTAGTAGCTTTACAGCTAATTGGTTTGATGTATTTGTTTTAAGTATAAGTGGTTTTTTAGTAACTGGTGCATCAAGTGCTTTCAATCAAATATTTGAAAAAGACTCTGATGCTTTGATGGAAAGAACAAAAAACCGTCCAGTAGTTACAGGATATTTTTCAAAAACAGAAGCAAGCTTGTATGCTGGTATAGCTGCAGTAATAGGACTTTTGACTATTACGCTATATTTTAATGAAATGGCAGGTTTGTTAGCCGCTGTTTCTTTAATAAGCTATGCTTTTATATATACACCATTAAAAAAAGTAAATAGTTTTGCTGTATTTGTTGGAGCAATTCCTGGAGCCTTGCCACCTATGATTGGTGCAGTAGCTTTTGATGGAACTTTTGGTTTCTGGGCTTTATATTTATTTGCGATACAATTTATATGGCAGTTTCCACATTTTTGGGCTATTGCTTGGGTATCTTTTGAAGATTATAAAAAAGCAGATATTATGTTGTTACCAGCAGTTTCTGGTAGATCAAAACATAGTGCCTTTATTACTTTAATTTATACTGTAGTTTTAATTCCTTTAGGAATGTATCCTTTTTTTGCTGAAAAGCTTAGCCTTATAAGTTCAGTTGTAGTATTATTTGCAGCAATATATTTTTTATACTTTGCAATACTTTTATTTAGAGATTGTACAGTTGCTAGTGCTAAAAAATTAATGTTTGCATCATTCTTTTATTTACCAGTAATTTTAATTGCTTTTTTAATGGGATATTTATAATATGAGTACTATGGAATTACAAAATAACAAGAGTACATATATACATCCATATAAGGTGATTTTGTACATATCATTTGCATCTATATTGATGTTTTTTGCTATAACTACAAGTGCATTATTAGTAAAAAAGGGAGATATTGTTTCTTGGGAAGCATTTAAGCTTCCAAATATATTTTATATTAGTACTTTAATACTTATAGGTTCAAGTGCTTTAATGCATTTTGCTAAAAATTCTTATGCAAATGCAAAGTTTACTACTTCTAGATACTTGTTATTATTAAGCATATTAGCATTTGGAGTATTTATTATTAGCCAATATTTTGGCCTACAGCAATTAACAAATATAGGAAAACCTTTAAGCGGGAACTCTTCGGGTTCTTTTGTTTGGGTTTTGGTTATGGCTCATGCTGTGCATATAATTGGCGGTTTGCTATTTTCTAGCATTATAGCTATAAAAGCATTTATAAACAGAAACGATAAAAATTTTGAATTAAACAATAAAGTTAATCCTAAGAGATTACTTGCTTTTGAGTTATTGAATACTTACTGGCATTTTATGGATTTTGTTTGGATTTACTTGTTTATATTTTTTTACTTTAATTATTAAGAAATAATTTATGTCTACGAATACAGAATACGAATTAAGAGAAATGGCAAACAGACAAGGGCAACCTTTTGGTGCGAGCTATGGAAAACTATTAATGTGGTTTTTCCTAATTTCTGATACATTTACATTTGGTGCATTTTTAATGGGCTACGCAAGTTCTAGGTTTTCAAATATAGAAACTTGGCCTACGCCAGAAGATGTATTTGATACAATACCTGTTCCTGCTTTAGATTCATTTTTGTCTATGTTGGGGCTAGATACGCATCATTTACCTTTGGTATTTGTTACTATTATGACTTCTTTACTTATTGCAAGTTCGGTAACTATGGTAAGAGCCGTGCAAGAAGGTATTCAAATGAATAAGAGCGGTGTTGTAAAATGGTTAATTCCTACAATTATATTTGGAGCTATGTTTTTAGGCTGCCAATACTATGAGTGGACGCACTTAATGCACGAAGGAATGACAATTACGGCAAATCCTTTTAGTAATTTAGGAGAATTTAAAGATACTGGCGTTATGGGCCCAACAGCCTTTGCAATGTTCTTTTTTGCAATAACAGGTTTTCACGGTTTGCACGTATTAGTAGGTGTAGGTTTAAATATCTGGTTTATGA
>JBMYWO010000044.1:0-13843 GCA_049607505.1 Polaribacter sp. | reverse complement strand
AAACAAGGTTTTTATAGCAGATGGTGCTACATGGATATGGAATTGGATAGAAGATACCTATCCTAGTAGTATTCAGATTGTAGATTTTTTCCATGCAAAAGAACATCTATGTGAATTTGCAAAAGATTATTTTAAAGATAAAAATCAAAAAGACCGTTGGATTGATACACAAAGTCAAATAATGCTTACCAAAGGAATATCCCCTGTGATTAAGACAATTCGTAAACTTCCAAAGAAAACAGAAAAATTACGACAACTCATAGGCTATTATAAAAATCACGAAAAACGGATGCAGTACCATCTGTTTAAAGAGAAGGGATTACTTATTGGTTCAGGAGCTATAGAATCAGCGCATAAAGATGTATTACAAAAACGGCTCAAACTTTCAGGACAACGTTGGACTAAACAAGGTTTACAGCAAATGGCACAACTCAGAGTAGCTTATAAAAGTCAAAAATGGGACAAAGTCAAAAAATTATGTCAAATTGCAGCTTAAAGGGAAATTTGTCGTACACCCAATTTTAATTCTCTTAAATTTTCAATATCTTTGGGGATGTGACATTTTGTGAATATTGGAGTTATTTGTTTAGTATACTAATATTTAGTGTATTGAAATAACAAAACGTTACCTTTTTTAACATTTTGTCCTATTACAAGGGAGCATGCTCCCTTGCAAATACAATTTCATTTCTTTTAAGAATTATTTTAGCTAAATTATCATCATAAAAACAGAATTTTATGAATATCACTAAATTCGTGGTAAAATCTTAAAAATTAATAATGCTAAAGAATCATACTATTATTATGTTATTTTTTATAATCGGTTTAACGGGTTGTTCTGAAAACAAAAAACATCTCTATACAAACGATTTAATCAGTGAAACCAGTCCTTATTTATTGCAACATGCTCATAATCCTGTAGATTGGAAAGCGTGGAATTCTGCATCTTTGGCGAGAGCAAAAAAAGACAACAAATTGATTCTCATTAGCGTTGGTTATGCCGCTTGTCATTGGTGTCACGTGATGGAACAGGAAAGTTTTGAAGATTCTATAGTGGCAAAAACAATGAACAAAAACTTTATCAATATAAAAGTTGACCGAGAGGAAAGACCCGATGTAGATAAAGTGTATATAAAAGCAGTACAATTGATGACTGGGAATGCGGGTTGGCCATTAAATGTAATTGCTTTGCCCGATGGCAGACCCATTTTTGGGGGAACTTATTTTACAAAAAAACAATGGCTAAAAATTTTAGAACAGGTTTCTGAAAAATTTAAAAATAATCCGAAAGACTTTTATGATTTTGCAGATAAATTAGAACAAGGAATTAAAGATTTAGATGTTATTGAATTAAATACAGACACACCTGTTTTTAGCAAATCTTTTATTAAAAACGAAGTAGAAAACTGGAGTCAATCCTTTGATACTATCTATGGTGGAAATAACGCTTCCCCTAAATTTATGATGCCTAATAATTATCAGTTTTTGATGCGGTATGCCTATCAAAATAATGATAAAAATGTTTTAAAACAGGTTCATAACACACTGCATAAAATGGCTTTTGGAGGTATTTTTGATCATATTAACGGAGGGTTTTCTAGATATTCAACAGACAAAAAATGGCACATTCCTCATTTTGAAAAAATGTTGTATGACAATGCTCAGCTGGTAAGTTTGTATTCAAATGCCTATCAATTTACAAAAGACGAAACCTATAAAGAAGTCGTTTTTAAAACCTTAGATTTTATTAAAGAAGAACTTACCTCGCCAGAAGGTGCTTTTTATTCATCTCTTGATGCAGATAGTTATACGGATGAAAATACTTTAGAAGAAGGAGCCTATTATTCTTGGACAAAAGAAGAATTAAAAACATTGTTAAAAGAAGATTTTACCTTGTTTTCTAAATACTATAATATTAATGATTTTGGTTTGTGGGAAAACAACCAATTTGTATTGATAAAATCTACAGACGATGTTCCTTTTTCTACACAAAACAATCTTTCCATTGCTAAACTCAACGAGTTAAAAATAAGTTGGAATACCATTTTGAGTGAAAAACAAAAAAAGCGTAATAAACCAAGATTAGATGACAAAAGTTTAACCTCTTGGAATGGGTTGATGATAGCAGGATATCTAGATGCTTATACGGTTTTTAATAAAAAAGAATATTTGGATATTGCTTTTACAAATGCTCATCTTATTCTAAAAAATCAGTTGTCAAAAGACGGAAAATTATATCATAATTATAAAAATGGAAAAAGTACTATTAACGGATATTTAGAAGATTATGCAGCTATCGTGAAGGCTTTTATCAAATTATATCAAGCAAGTTCTGATGAAATCTGGTTAGAAAACGCAAAAAAAATAACCGATTTTGCCATTGAAAATTTCTACAATACAAGTTCTAAAATGTTTTATTTTACTTCTAAAGAAGACCCTTCTTTGGTAGCTAAAACAATTGACTATGAAGACAACGTTATTGCCTCTAGTAATTCTATGATGGCAAAAAATCTTTTTTTGATTTCTCATTATTTAGGCAACAAAAAGTATCAAGAAATAGCAACATCAATGCTAAATAATGTAGTATTAAAAATAAAGGATAATGGACGTTTTTTTTCTAATTGGTTAGACCTAATGTTAAATTACTCCAACCCTTATTACGAAGTTGTTATCGTGGGTAACGATGCAAAACAAAAATTAGAGGAGTTAAACAAAAATTATTTACCCAATATACTCATCTCTTTTAGTGATAAAAAATCTGATTTGCCTTTGTTGGAAAATCGTTATGTGGCTGATGAAACCTACATCTACGTCTGTAAAAATAACACTTGTAAACTGCCTGTACAATCTATTGCTAAAACCTTGGAATTAATTGATTAATAGAAGTTTATATGACTATCCGATTGCTTGCACAAGACATAAGTATTTTGCATCTTAATTTCAATAGCTCAAACAGATATTCGTTTTCATAAATGTCATCATTTAGACCAAAAAATTCATAATCAATTAATCTATGGCACTACCATTATTATGATTATTCAGTAACTTTTAAACGTGCTTTTGCGGTTACAGAGAAATCAGCATAATCATTGTTTAAATATTTCAAATATCCAGTAATCCCAATCATGGCCGCATTGTCTGTGGTATATTCAAATTTTGGAATATAGGTTGTCCAACCCAAATGCTTTTCTGCTATTTGCAATCGTTTTCTAATTTCTGAATTTGCAGAAACGCCACCGGCAATCGCTATATGTTGAATACCTGTTTGTTGCACTGTATTTTTAATTTTATCCATCAAAATTTCTACAATGGTATGCTGCACGGAAGCACAAATATCATTCAAATTTTCTTCAATAAATTTCGGATTTTCTTTGAGTTGTTTTTGAATAAAATACAAAATTCCTGTTTTTAATCCACTAAAACTAAACTCTAAATCGCCTACTTTTGGTTTGGTAAATGGGTATGCTTTCGGATTTCCCAATTGCGCATATTTATCAATTAAAGGCCCTCCAGGGTAGGATAGTCCTAAAATTTTTGCTGATTTATCAAAAGCCTCGCCAACAGCATCGTCAATGGTTTCGCCTAAAATTTCCATTTTAAAATGATTGGAAACTTTTACAATCTGTGTATGTCCGCCACTAATTGTGAGACAGACAAATGGAAAAGGCGGAATTTTAGCATTTTCTTCTTCAATAAAATGTGCTAAAATATGGGCTTGCATGTGGTTTATAGCTATCAACGGAATTTGTAAGCCCAAAGCTAAAGATTTTGCAAAAGAAGTGCCTACCAATAAAGACCCCATTAAGCCTGGGCCTTTTGTAAATGCAATGGCAGATAATTGTTTTTTGTTAATATTTGCCTGACTTAAAGCTTGTTGCACCACAGGAACAATATTTTGCTGATGCGCTCTTGAGGCTAATTCTGGAACTACACCTCCGTATTTGGCATGTACTTCTTGGTTGGCAACCACATTGCTTAACACTTTTCCATTACAAATTACAGATGCACTTGTGTCATCGCAAGAAGATTCAATTCCTAAAATATAAATTGATTTTTGCATCAAAAAAAGTTTTACCAAACGGTGCTAAGATATCAATTTTATGTAACCGCAAAGTTTCTTTAAAATCAGTATTTTAAAAACAAATGTTTGTGAGACCTTTCAGGTTTTCAAAACCTGAAAGGTCTTGAAAACGAAATACTTACAAGGTTTTCAATTAATGATGTTTATTTTTTGTTATGTACTTAAATCTCTGCGTTTAATTTTTTTACATAACAACTCTAAAAAATCTGTAGCAACCATAGTAATACGAATTTTTAATAGTAGGATTTATTTACTTAAAGCTTGTTCTAAATCGGCTAATAAATCTTCTATATCTTCTATACCCACACTCAGTCGTATTAAGGAATCTGTAATTCCATTTTTTAAACGCTCGGGTTCAGGAATTGATGCGTGCGTCATGGTAACGGGGTGATTTGCCAAACTTTCTACACCGCCTAAAGATTCTGCTAGCGTGAAAACTTTTGTATTTTCTAAAAAAGTAAATGCTGCTTTTTGAGATGTATCTTTTAACCGAAAAGAAACCATTCCGCCAAAATCTTTCATTTGTTTTTTGGCAATTGTATGATTTGGATGGCTTTCTAAACCTGGATAATATACTTCTGAAACTTTGGTATGATTTTCTAAATAGTGGGCAATTGTTTTTCCGTTTTCGCAATGGCGTTGCATTCTAATATGTAATGTTTTTATTCCTCTTAATGCTAAAAAGCAATCCATAGGGCCTGCAATAGCACCTCCTGCAAACTGAATGAAATGAATTTCTTCTGCAAGTTTTGGGGTTTTTACCATTAAAGCACCCATTACTAAATCTGAATGACCTCCTAAATATTTTGTTACAGAATGCATTACGATGTCTGCTCCTAAAGTTAACGGTTGTTGTAAATAGGGTGTTGCAAATGTATTATCTACGGCCACTAAAATAGATGTATTTATTTTTTTTACTGCTGATGAAATTTCGGCAATAGCTGCAATTTTCATTAATGGATTTGTTGGTGTTTCTAACCAAACTAATTTTGTTTTTTTTGTAATTGCGTTGGTAACGTTTTCTACAGAATTCATATCCACAAAAGTGAATTTTAATCCATATTTAGAAAACATTTTGGTAAACATTCTATAGGTTCCTCCATACAAATCGTTTTCAGCAATTACTTCATCATCAGGGTTTAATAAACGTAAAACACAGTCTATTGCAGCTAATCCTGAAGAAAAGGCAAAACCATCTGTTCCGTTTTCTATGGCTGCAAAATTATTTTCTAATGCTGTTCTTGTTGGGTTTGCAGCTCTGGAATATTCATAACCTTTGTGTACTCCTGGACTTGATTGTGCATAGGTTGAGGTTTGAAAAATTGGATACATGACAGAGCCTGTCGTTTCTTCATTTTTTTGACCTCCGTGGATGGTTTTTGTATTGAATTTCATTGTAAATATATTTCTTTTTAAAGATGATAAAAGTACAAGGGTTTGCAATTACTTTGCAAATAAACTTAGCCCCGATTGAAGCAATTGTTTGAGCTCCTCGAAGAGAGCGAGTGCGAAAAGCGGGAAATAGCTTCTAATAATTTTAAACTAATTTTTTAATTGCCATAATGGTTCCCAAATGCAATCCTTCATGATAATTGTTGAAAGAAATTGCGGTACTCATAGAGTCTAAAACAAAGCCTGTACTTGTTTGATATTTGTGATATTTTTCAAAAATAGTGGCTTTGTAATCTTCTTCTAATTTTTTTGGTAAATTGATAAAAAGTTTTAAAACTTCATCAAATTCTTCTTGTGTAAAGGTTTTTGTTGGAGAGGTTCCTTTTTTGTGAGCAGCAATCAAATCATCTGAACATAAGCAGTTTAGTCCAGATAATTTATAATGTAGCAGTTGTTGTGTTACCACTAAATGCGCAATATTCCAAACGATATTGTTTTTAAATCCTTCTGGAATTGTATGCATTTGTTCTAATGTTAAACCGTCTATTGCTTTTAAAGTTAATGCTCTAGATTTTTTAAGAATATCAAATTGAGTCTTCATTTTTTATGTTTAAATTCGCAGTAAATATACTTATAATTACAATGAAGAAAGTCTATTTTTTACAAACTTGCGATACCTGCCGTAGAATTTTAAAAGAAGTAAATACGGATGGTTTTGAGCGACAAGAAATAAAGACAACTCCTGTTACGGTTTCTCAACTTGAAGAAATGTACAAACTTTCTAATAGTTATGAAGCTTTGTTTAATAAACGCGCCAAGTTGTATAGAGCGATGGGGTTAAAAAATCAGGTGCTGACGGAAGCTGATTATAGGCACTATATTTTAGATGAATATACTTTTTTAAAACGTCCTGTTTTTATTGTTGATGATGCCATTTTTATTGGAAATAGTAAAAAGGTTGTTGAGGAGTTGAAACAAAAACTCCTTTAATTTCCTATTTCGCCTTTACTGAATACAAATTCGAGAAAATAGTTTTGTGATTAGAGGCTTTAATTAAGATTCTAGTTTCATAGAAAGTTCTAGCCAACGTTCTTCTTTTTGTTCTAAAGCAACTATTATTTTTTGTAATTCAATAGACTTTTTATTAACTTCTTCTGTTGAAATTTGATTGTTTGCAAATTGATTTTCAATCAACGTTTTTTTCTTCTCTAAATTTTCAATCTCTTTTTCTAAAGCACCATATTCTCTTTTTTCATTATAGGTTAAACTATTTTTGGAAGTTGCTGTTTGCTGAATTTCTTTCGTCTTTTTTTCTTTAGATTCTTTGGGCAAAGAAGTATCATAGGCTCTAAAATCTGAATAATTTCCAGGAAAATTTTCTACAATACCATCACCTCTAAAAACAAATAAGGCATCTACAATTTTATCCATAAAATACCGATCGTGAGAAACCACCAGTAAATTCCCAGGATAATCCAACAAAAAGTTTTCTAAAACATTGAGGGTGATTACGTCTAAATCATTGGTGGGTTCATCTAAAATTAAAAAGTTAGGATTCTGAATTAACACAGCACACAGATACAATCTTTTTTGCTCGCCTCCAGAAAGTTTTTCAACAAAATCATATTGCTTTTTTTTATCAAATAAAAAACGTTCTAACAATTGAGATGCAGAAATTTTTCGTCCTTTACTTAACGGAATATGCTCTCCAAATTCTTTGACAACTTCAATCACTTTTTGACCTTCTTTTACGACGATTCCATCTTGGGTATAATACCCGAATTTTACGGTTTCTCCTAACACAACTTTTCCTGCATCTATGGCGACTTGGTTTGTAATTACATTTAAAAAAGACGATTTTCCTGTGCCGTTTTTGCCAATAATTCCAATACGTTCTCCTCGTTTAAACACGTAGTTAAAACCGTCCAAAATCTTCTTGTCTCCAAAAGATTTAGAAACTTTATGAAGTTCTAAAATTTTACTTCCCAAACGCTCCATAGCAATTTCTAACTGAATTGTATGGTCTTTTCTGCGTTGGTGTGCTTTTTCTTTGAGTTGATAAAAATCATCAATTCTAGATTTAGATTTTGTCGTTCTGGCTTTGGGTTGTTTTCGCATCCAATCTAATTCCTTTTTGTAGAGGTTTTTTGCTTTGGCAGTTGTAACGTGTTCTAAAGTGATACGTTCTTCTTTTTTTTCTAAATAATAAGAATAATTGCCTTTGTATTTATACATTTTTCCTGCGTCTAATTCCAAAATTTCATTACAAACACGTTCTAAAAAATAACGGTCATGCGTTACCATAAACAGGGTAATTTTTTCTTTAGAAAAAAAGGCTTCTAACCACTCAATCATTTCTAAATCTAAATGATTTGTGGGTTCATCAAGAATTAATAAATCGGGGTTATTGATAAGAATAATGGCTAAGGACAATCTCTTTTTTTGACCTCCAGAAAGCGACGCTACTTTTTGAGAGACATCATCTAACTTCAATTTGGATAGTATTTGTTTGTACTGTGTTTCAAAATCCCACGCATTGTGTTGTTCCATCAAATCAAAAGCGGTTTGATACGCTTCGGTATCATCAGGATTTAATAGGGCTTTTTCGTATTGATTGATAATGGATAGAATGGGGTTTTCTGTAGAAAAAATAGTCTCTTCTATGGTTAAATTGGCGTCTAAATTTTGATTTTGAGACAAGTACGCAATCTGAATTCCTTTTCTGCTAACAATCTGTCCAGTATCAGAGGTGTCTAATCCTGCAATTATATTTAGGATAGATGTTTTTCCGCTACCATTTTTTGCAACAAATGCAATTTTTTGATCTTTATTAATCCCAAAAGAAATGTTTTCAAATAATAGACGTTCTCCATACGATTTTGATATATTTTCTACTGAAAGGTAATTCACAAATAAGTTTTAGTACTACAAAGAAACAAAAACTGAAAGGTTATTTTTGTGGTTTTCAGATGCTTTTTTAAAAGGTAAATTCATGAATGTTAATTCCCCTCAAAATTTATCAATCCTTTGTGTTTAGATTTAATAGTATCTTTCTGTATATTTTTTATGGGTTTTTTAGAAGTTTTCTTTTTGAGTCCAACTTTGGTCAGTAATTCAGAAAGTGTGTTAAAATTAACTTGATAAGAAAGTCCAACGCCTTGTGTATAGCCTTCTTCTTCTGTGGAATATTGAATTTCATTTTGACGATTAAAAATAACGCCTCTAAAATTTCCTTCTTTGTTCAGCAATACTTCTACTTTTACTTCCCCAACAACACTAGATTGAGCTTTTGTTCCTACAGGAACGCCCACTTTTCCGTTTATGATGACTCGATCACTAAGTTGTGTGCTTACAGAAACATCTACTTGATCATCTGTTGCTATCGTGTTCAAATCATTATTGGCTTGCCCAGATTGGTAGTCTAAACCTAATTGAAATTTACTATCTGGATTGTTAATAAATGTTGAAAGTGCTGCTGCTATTGCATTAGAAGCAGTATTTGTGATGGTTGTACTTGCATCAAAATTTATTCTATCTGGATTCGAAAAACTACCAAGAACTAATAAAGATATAAATTGTGTTGTCTTTTGATTTTCATCATTATCATTTAAAATAAATTCCAGTTCACTTGCTATTGACGGATCTACATTTGGCAATTCTACATCTAATTCTTGTTTAGAACTAAATAATCCTCCAGTAATTTTTGTAATCAAATCTACCTGTATATTTCTGTTTGAATTAAAATTTTCTAATAAAACACTTGGATTTGTTTTGGTCTTGTAAACTGCTGTAACATTTAGATCTGCTTCATAAGGGTTTCCGCTCCAAGAAATAGTACCGCCTTTTTGAATAATAAAAGGTTTATTTACAATGCCACCATATTTAAAATCATAGACTCCATTATCAATAGTATAATCACCAAACATTTCAAATTTTCCACGGGTATTAATCCGAATATCCAAATTGCCCGTTCCACTTCCAGAAAGTTGGCTTCCATTAATTTCATCAATAACAACCTGTGCTTTTGCACCTTTGGTGACTTCTAAATTTATATTTAATGACAAACCTTTTAAGGCTTCTAAAGCCAATTCATTTTGTTTGTCTTGTATTTTTGTTTCATCGGATTTAAAATGAATTAACTTATAATTATTGACAGTTTCTACATCTTTAAGTGGCACTACAAAAACAGTTCCTGCTTCTGTTCTTCCATTCACATCTATGGTTAGTTGATCTGTTAAACCCGTAATACTTGCATTTCCGTTTAAAAAAGCAGTTCCGTAATACAATGCTTCCTCTGTATTTTCGGTATCTAAAACCAATAAATTATTGGTATCTATATCAATTTCTAATTCCCAAAAATCGAAGTTAATATGTGAAATTCTTCCTTTAAGTGTTCCCCTAGTAGTGTATTTGGTGTCTTTTAATTTGATGTTTTCTAAAAAGAAAGATTGCTCTTGCAACGTAATTATAGATTCTCCTTCAAAATCATAATCTGTATTCAAATACGGAAATTTTAATCCTGCTTCTTTTAGTGTTAATGTTCCTTCCATTTCAGGATTTCCTAAAAATCCTTTGAGTGTAAAATCCCCACTTGCACTTCCTCGTATAGAGGACAAAACGTCTTGACCTAAAGGACTGAAAGCACTTAAACCAAAATCTTCTAAAAACACATTTAAGTCTATCAAAGGTCTTTTATTTGAAAAATCTAAAGAGCCAGTAGCAGCAATACTTTTTACATTTTTATTATTTAATGATAAGTCAACAGCATATTTTTCATACGAATTTTCTCCTTTTACGCTCAATGCCAAATCGCCTTGCTTAAAGTCATTCACTTGAAAATTGTTAATAATTAAAACACCTTCAGGACTGTAGATTCCATTTTTTTGCACAAAATCTATATTTCCAGAGAGCTTTCCTTTTAGTGCTAAACTATCTATTTCTGGCAAAAAACTTTCTAAATCTACTTTTGTAAAATCGGCTAATAAAGCCTTTTCATTTTCCCCTTTTAATTTTCCAGAGAACTCAATTTTTTGTTCTTGTGATGTCAATAAAAACTGGCTAAAATCAAAATCATTTGTTCTTAAATCAAACGTTACTTTATGACTAATTTTATCTTTTGGATTGATGTTCCAAACATTTTCTTTAAATTGAAAAGATGATTTTTCAAAACCTACTACTGATTTTCCTGCTGGATTAAACGTGTAGAAAAAATCGAGATTAAATTCCTCATTTTTTTCGATTCCTCCTTTAAACACCGATTTAAAAAAAAGTGTATCATTTTGAGTTCTATTCAATAAGTTCAGCTTAGAAACGTTGTAATATTTTGTATTTACTTCTGATGCGGTTAAATGCGAATTGTAAAGCGGATTTTGATTGTCTGTTCTTAATAAAATGTCTTTTACTTCAGTTCCGTACGCATTTATTCTTGGCGATGAAATGGTGAGTTTTAATTGACTTTTATTAGAATTAATTTTTCCTCTAATTTTGGTTTTATCATCAATAGAAATATTAGGAAAAAAGACATTTATAATTTGATTATATATGGTAAAATTAAAATCTAAAAACTGGTTGGGTGCAACTTCATACGGCTGATAATTTGTATAAATACTTCCAAGCGCATTCTGTGCTACAGGCAAGAATTCAGAAAATGTAAACTTTCCTTTTACATATCCTTTTGCAATATCTTTTGAGCTTACTTCTATGGTTTTTATACTATCTTTTACAGAAGATTCGATATTAAATTCTTTAAAAGAATAGGCCTCTTTTTCATTGGTATATAAAACATTTTTAAACGTAGCTTTTCCAACAATATCATCAAAAGTATTTCCTTCAATATCTAGTGCTATATTTCCTTTTACATTAGAGATGCTATCTCTTGTAAAAAGGTTGGTTTCTTTTAAATTTAAATAGGTAACCTCTGACTTAAAATCAAACTTATGAACTTTGGAAGACAAGTCTGCCAATCCGTTAAAAGACATTTTAAAATTCTCATCATTGATTTTTAAATTTCCATCAAATTTATTGTTT
The DNA here is from genome assembly GCA_049607505.1 of Polaribacter sp. Taxonomy (GTDB): domain Bacteria; phylum Bacteroidota; class Bacteroidia; order Flavobacteriales; family Flavobacteriaceae; genus Polaribacter. The sequence goes on along the minus strand of JBMYWO010000044.1, from coordinate 2,343 downwards.
TGGTATCGTCCGTCAGCAGCAATATTTTGGTAATTATATCCTTTAAAACCAAATGACGAAACCGTACCCGTATATACTGTATTAATAGCATCTAGTGTAAAACCGCTTCCATTCACATCGCCTTTTAAAGAAATTTTACCAAACAGCGGATCATTAAAAAACAGACCAATATCAAAATTTTGTAATTCAATTTTCCCATTGTATTTGGCGTTATCAATCCTATCAATATTTGTAATTTGCAAATCTGATATCATAGCACCAATTTCTGATTTTACATCTACAATTGCATCCATTTTAGTTGGCGTTACTTTAATCAATCCAGCTAAAGAAAATGTTCCCAATTTATCAAATTCTGTGGGCAATGTTTCTCCTAAAAGATTGGGTAAACTATTTTTTAGATTTTTATACGTTGCTGTCAAATTTTTAAAATCGCCTTCAAAAACAAAACCTCGTTCTGTATTTACAACATTGGTAAAAGATAAATCTCCGCGTACTTTTAAGCCTTGATTTGAATATAAATTCAAGTTTTTGGCGGTAAAATTATTGAGCTTCCCAATAACGTTTCCAGTAAAATTTAACACATCATTACCACTCAATTCCTTGTAATATTTTTTTAAATCAATAACCGATATTTTACTTCTGTCAAAAGTGGCTTTTATGTTTACTCTATCATTAAATTTTGCCAAATCTTTTCTCTTGTACGTAAAATCTATATTCCCTTTTATATCAGAGTTTTTAGTTTGTAATCGGGTATTTTTAAAATACATTCCAGTTAAAGAGTAGTTAAAATCTGAAGTTAAATTAGTTATTTTTAAGCCTTTATTATCTACAAAATACAAGCCTCTAATTTTTACGGAAACATCTGGACCCACAATAGAAAAATCTTGTAAAGTTCCACCCATGTTTTTTGCTGAAAACAGCAAAGGAACTTTATTGTTTTCATTAATCAATTGAAAATTTAAGTTGCTGGCATAAATAGTAGAAGTCTCTAAAATAAATGGGGTAGCTAACGAATCTTTAGGCGAATTTCCAAAACTATCAATAAAAATAGCCATAGTATCATCATCTTCACCCTTATACGTTTTCATACGATATTCAACTCCGTCCAATGAAATATCTTTCAACTTTACTTCGCCGTCCATTAATTTTTTAGCATTCAAAAGTGACGTACTTAAATTATTGACAAAAATTAATGTATCTTTATGATGGTCTCTAATTTCAACGCCTTTTAATTGAACGTTTCCCAAAAAAGATAAATCCACTTTTTTCACCACCAAATTAACACCAAAATCATCGTTAATTTTTTGAGTTATATGCTTTGCTAATTTTGTTTGTACGGCAGGTATAGATAGTAAAACACTTATCAACAAAAGAAAAAGCACGATGTACCCTAACCATTTGAATAGTATTTTTCCAGTTTTTTTGATAAGAAATTTGTTTAAAAATTTAGACGATAATTGCTAGTAACAATCAAAAATATTGCCATATAGTACAAAGAACGGGCAAATTTAACTATTCGACTAAAATAAATTCTTAAAAAAACGGCAATATTATCGAAGAATACTCTGAAAGTGAATGATGCAAGAAAGTATGACCTATCTATGCAAGGGAGCATGCTCTAGCAAGGGAGCATGCTCCCTTGTTACATCCATCAAATATTTTTTATGATGTGCTTAAGACTTCTTCAACCAAAACATCTTCACCCAAATAGATAAGTAATTTCTTTAGAATTTTAAAATTCATTGATTTTAAAACCTGTTCGTATTTCAGTAATTGTTGGTGATGTTCTTTTGACGGTTTTCCTGTTTTATAATCAATAATTGTAAGTTCGTTATTTTTATGAAAAACCAACCTATCAGGAACTATAATTTGATGGTCTATAGCTACAATTTCACGTTCATTATAGGCTACAACATCTTCAGAAAAATAGGCTACTAAATCAGGATGATGAACGATGTTATTGATGTTTTTCTTAATTAATTTCGAATCGATTCCATTAACAACTCCTTCTTGCACATACTGATTTACAACACTTTCAACATCATTTTTGGTATTTATTTTTGCCATCATTTCATGAATCAAATTCCCAAAATCAATCGCCTTTCCTTGATCTGTATCCCATAATTTTGAGGAATTTGCCAACATATAAATATTATGTTCTTGCCAAGGTGTAGAAATAAATTTTTCCTGAATTTCTACAGATGAAACCATTTCTTTTTGCTTACTTTTTCTTATTACGTTCGTTTTCATGGTAACGACCTTCTGCTTCATAAAAGGTATAGTGCATTTTTGCCCAACCGTCGCCAGCTCTGATTTGATCCGCAATAGCGCTAGGAACATCGA
>JBMYWO010000043.1:272-13863 GCA_049607505.1 Polaribacter sp. | reverse complement strand
TTCTTCATATCTTCGGTTGAGTTCAGTTTCTTCTTCGGAAGATAATTGAAATGATTGTTTAGGTGAAAGAGAAACCAAATAATTGAACAAATCTTCTATATCTTGAAATTTTTTTCTCGTTAATTGTTCTCCGTTTTGTATAGTTATTGTGGTCATTTCTTTCAGAAGTTAAAACACAAATATATTATTTTTCAAATAAATTGTAGCATAAATAATGTGTTTTGTCAGGGCAAACTCATATCTTTTTTATCGTATTCATTTTAATGCTCCTATAATCTTATGTTGCTAAATTCAGAAAAGATGTAACTTCAAGGCATTTCTAAAAACAGGTGTTTTTAATTTTCCGTATTTTTGCCTGAAATAAAATTGAATGACACTGTTAATAATTTACGCCACTATTTCTATTTTCTTTTCATTCTTATGTTCTATCCTAGAAGCAGTGCTTTTAAGTGTAACACCTACTTTTATCAACATAAAAAAGAACGAAGGAAAAGAATATGCCACCCATTTAGAAACCTTAAAAAAAGATGTTGACAAGCCTCTAATTGCCATACTAACATTAAATACATTGGCGCATACAGTAGGTGCTATTTTGGTAGGAACGGAAGCTAAAAAAATATTTAATGACGATGGTTACGGAGTGTTTTTAGTTTCAGCTGTGATGACAATTTTAATTCTAGTAGCTTCTGAAATTATTCCGAAAACTATTGGAGCAACTTTTTGGAAACAACTAGCTGCATTTACAACAACGGCTTTAAAAGTGATGATTTTTCCACTAAAATGGACAGGAATTTTATGGCTTTTGCAATTAACCACAAAATTAATTGGTGGCAAAAACGCCCACGGAAGTGTGTTAAGTAGAGAAGACTTTACGGCCATGACAGAAATTGCAGAAGAAGAAGGCGTTTTTTTAGAAGCAGAAAGTAAGGTGATTAGAAATATGTTGAACTTTAAAGAGATTGAAGCAAAAGATATTATGACCCCTAGAAGTGTTTTAAAAATTGCTGATGAAACCCAAACCATTCAATCTTTTTTTGATAAAAATGAAACACTACGTTTTTCTAGAGTTCCGCTATTTTCTAACAATTTAGATACAATTTCTGGGTATTTTTTAAAAGATAATTTACTAGAAGCTATCATTAAAGGAAAAGGAAATGAACCATTAAAAACCATCAAAAGAGATATTTTAATGACCAAACGAGACATCTCAATTCCGAGTTTGTTTGAAAAACTAATAGAGCAAAAAGAGCATATTGCTCTGGTGGTAGATGAATATGGTTCTGTAAGCGGCATTGTTTCTCAAGAAGATGTGATAGAAACTTTATTAGGTTTAGAAATTATGGACGAAAGTGATACGATTGCAGACTTACAATTGTTAGCCCGCAAAAGTTGGGAAAGTAGAGCAAAACGTATGGGAATTATTGATGACTTACCTCAAGAGAATAACTAATTTATGCGCAAAATGAGAGCATATAACCTTAATGTAAGATTGTGATATTCCAAACTTTTAAATTTTCTATATAATAATAAAGACTTACTTTTATTGCCTATGAATAAAAATCAAGATTTTTTATATAAAACGCTAGAAGACAAGACTATAGTTTGGTTTAAAAGTACAAATAAATATCTAGTTTTAGAAAACACAACTGCAGATATTCTAAAAAGATTGCATAAAAGAATTGCTGTACATGAAATTGCTACAACATTATCTAAAAAACTTGACGTTCCTTTAGATAAAACAACTGATTTTATTTTAGATTTCCAAAAACAGATTTACAAACCAAGTACGATTTCGGAAAAAGAAATTAGTAATGAGTATAAGGATGTTAAAAAACCCAATGCCTTTGAGTTTACAAAGTTCTATAAGGTTAATAATATTGTTTTTAAAGTTGATTTTTATAGCGAATATGAAGTCTATCTAGTGCATCCAAAATTTGCACATTTAGAAATAGAAACCGTAGTAGATTATCAACATGAGTTTATTGTTTTTACCAATAATGATTTTACATTTTTATTAGTTAACAATGCTTTTATTGGTGCTTGGAATACAAAAGATATTCACTTTTTTCAAGGAAAATTTTCTATGGAATTTACTCAGAAAATTCATCAAAAAAAAGAAAAAGAGTGGATGGGAGTTTTCCACGCGTCTGCAGTTAGCAACCAAAAGAAAGCAATCATGTTTTTAGGTGATTCTGGTTATGGTAAAAGTACTTCATTGGCAATTTTACAAGCCAATGGTTTTACCTGTTTGGCAGATGATTTTGTTCCTGTGGATATAGAAAAAAGAAAAGTATATAGTTTTCCTGCATCCATATCTATCAAAAAAAACAGCTTACAAACATTACTTCCCATATATCCTGAATTAGAAAATTCTGCGGAATATCATTTTAAAAGATTGAATAAAGTGGTTCGTTATTTAGAGCCCAATAACAATGACTTTTTTGCTCATTTGCCATGTAAAGATTTAGTTTTTATACGATATCAAAAAGATTCCGAAATTATATTTACTAAAATTTCTAAAATTGATGCTTTCCAAAAATTAATTCCAGACTCTTGGATTTCTCCAATACAAGAAAATGCTGAAATCTTTTTAGAATGGTTTGATTCTTTACATTGTTATGAATTAATTTATTCTGATAATAGTAAGATGATACAAAAAGTTGCTAAAATTTTTAATAATGATGACGTATAAAGAGGCATTACTTTTTATCGGAAAATGTTTAACAATTTCTTACGAAGAAAAAAATAAATTGATTATTGAAGATGAATTAAAATTAAGCACTATAGATTGGGAGGCTATTGTTAAATTGAGTACGAAACACTATGTGTTTCCTGCATTGTATTGTAACCTAAAACGTGCTAATTTCTTACATTATTTACCTGAAGAATTGGTAAATTATATGATTCATATTACTGATTTAAACAGAGAACGCAATCAACAAATCATAGCACAAGCAAAAGAACTCAATGAGTTATTATTAGCAAACAGTATCACTCCTATTTTTTTAAAAGGGGTTGGAAATTTATTTCAAGATTTATACGAAGATATTGCGGAACGAATGCTTAGTGATATTGATCTTTTAGTATCAGAAAATGATATTTCGAAGGCAATACATATTTTAAAAGAAAACAACTATTATATTTTAAAACAAGATATTCCTGAAAGTCATGGGAGGCACTATCCTAAATTAGTTCATACAACTAAAATTTCGGGTGTAGAAGTGCATCGTAAAATGTTAAGAGCACCTTACAGCAAGCATTTTAATTATAATGTGGTAAAAAATAACGTCATAAAACATCATCAGAAAGAACACACGTTAGGTTACACAGACCAAATTGTACTGAATGTACTTTCAAAACAAGTTAATGACTATGGTCATTTCTTTAAAAATGTAGCTTTAAGATCTCATTATGATACGTTTCTTCTTTCTAAAAAAACAAATTTTGATGAATGTTTGAATACTAAAAAATCATTCTTTAAAATATTGAATGGTTACTTTGCAGTAAGTACTTATGTACTCAATTCTCCTACGGGGATTTATTATATAGATAATCTAAAAACTAGACAGTTTTTAAAAAAGACCATTAAAATCATTGAAAACCCAACAGCCACAAAAAGGAGCAAATTAAAGGCAAAAATATTTCATAAATTTTTACCTTTTAAAAGAGGTATTAGCGTATTTTTAAAAGCAACCTATAAAAAAGAATATTTATTTTTTATATGGAGCAAAATCTCTAATATGAATTGGTATAAAGAGCGTTTCTTTAAAGTTAAACCAAATCTTTAAAACCGATAATTGCTAAAACTCACTTAATATGACCTATAAAGAAGTCTTATTTTTTATTGGAAAATGTTTAACAATTTCTAACGAAGAAAAAAATAGACTACTTATTGAAAAGGAATTAAAGTCTGAAGGTATAGACTGGGATTATGTTGTTGAAACTAGTACTGCACATTATGTGTTTCCTGCATTATATTGTAATTTAAAACGCGCTAATTTTCTGCATTATTTACCTGAAGAATTGGTAAATTATATGCTTCATATTACTGATTTGAATAGGGAACGTAATCAACAAATCATAGCACAAGCTAAAGAACTCAATGAACTATTATTAACAAATAATATTACACCCACTTTCTTAAAAGGAACAGGAAATTTATTAGAAGGTTTGTATGAAGATATTGGGGAAAGAATGGTTGGTGATATTGATTTTATTTTTTCAAAAGAAGAGTATCCAAAAGCGATTGAAATACTTACTGAAAATGGATATTCAAAAGTTCATAAAATCAATTATGATTATCCTCATTTTAGACATTATTCAAGGTTACAAAAAGAAAATAGAATTGCATCAATAGAGATTCATAAAGAACTTATAATTGAAAAATATGCAAATGAATTTAATTACAATAGTATAGAAAAAGATATTTTATTACTAAATGGTGTTTATGTAATGGGTTATGCTGACCAACTGTCTCTATCAATCATAGCAGAACAAATTAATGACAAAGGATTGTATTTTAAAAATATTGCTTTAAGAAATGGGTACGATGTTTTTTTAGTATCAAAAAAAATAGATGCAAAAGACACTCTTAAAAGATTTAAAAAATTATTTCATCCTTTAAATAATTTTTTAGCATGTTGCTATGTGGTTTTTGGATACATTGAATCATTAGAGTACACAAAAAATTCAGAAACTAGGTCTTATTTATCTTCATTTGAAAAGATTATTGTTAATGATAAATATAGAGAGAAAAAATATAGAAATACTCAAAGAATGCTTTTTGTAAAAAAAAGATGGGGTATAATTTATAAATCAATTTTTGATAAAAATCATAGAGATTGGTTATTTAATAGAATTACTGATAAACAATGGCGTAATCAAAAATTGATTCAACTTGGGTTAAAAAAAGATAAAACCAAACCGCTAATCTCTAAATCTAGCCGATAATTGCTAAAACCCACTAACAATAAAGTCGTATCTTCTAATAATGACCTATAAAGAAACCTTACTTTTTATTGGAAAATGTTTAACAATTTCTCACGAAGAAAAAAATAAGATAATTGTTGAAAAGGAATTAAAATCTGAAGGTATAGATTGGGATTTTGTTGTTGAAGTTAGTACTGCACATTATGTGTTTCCTGCATTGTATTGTAATTTAAAACGTGCTAACTTTCTACATTATCTACCTGAACAATTGGTAAATTATATGGTTCATATTACTGATTTGAACAGAGAACGCAATCAACAAATCATAGCACAAGCAAAAGAACTCAATGAACTATTATTAGCAAATAATATTACACCCATTTTCTTAAAAGGTACTTCAAATTTATTAGAAGGTTTGTATGAAGATATTGCAGAAAGAATGGTGGGTGATATTGATTTTTTGGTTTCAGATGATAAGTTCTTTAGTACCATAGAACTTTTAAAAAAAAATCAATACAAAAAAACTAACGATAAATTAACAGATCCTTATTTTATAAAACATTACCCAAGAATTTTTAATGAAAATAGAATTGCTGCTCTTGAGATTCATAAAGATATGATTAGAGGAAGAAAATCTATTTTTTTTAATTACAAAAAAATCTATAATTCTTTAAAAAGTATAAATTCTATCACTTTATTAGGTGATTTAGATCAATTAACATTAACAGTTCTTTCAAATCAACACAATGATTATGGTAGTATTTATAAAACATTTAGTTTAAGAAGTACTTATGATGCCTATTTATTATTAGTAAATAAAATAAAGAAACCGCCTATTATTAACAAGGCTTTTTTCAACATTATTAATAATTATTTATTTACTTCATCGTATTTTTTAAAAAGTAAAAATCTAGCTTTTAAGAATACAATAAATAGTAAAATTCATTTAAAACTTTTAATTATAAAACTTGATTACTATTTTATTGAGAGTATTCATACTATTTTTTGTAGAACTTTAATTGATATGTCTATCAGAGCCACAAAAGCTATTCGTTTTATTATAAATAAACCGTTTAGAAAATATTATATTAAAAAATTAACTTCTTAACTTCCTCAAAATCCAACCCTCCATAATTACCCGAACTCATTAACAATAAAGCTGTATTTTCTAAATTTTGATTGAATAAAAATTCTTTAAATTCTTGAGGATTTGTATAAATAATCAAATCATTTCGCTGAAAAGCATTCGCAATTTGTTGTTTGGTAACTTCTTCTAATTGTTTAATTTTTACAGCATCTGGCGAATAAAAAACAACTGTCTTATCGGCTTTGTCTAACGCTCCTTTATATTCATTTAAAAATTCTGCATTTAAACTAGAATACGTATGCAATTCTAAACATGCTAATAAAATTCTCTCTGAATATTGATTTTTAACAGCCGTAGTCGTTGCCTCCACTTTACTTGGCGAATGTGCAAAATCTTTAAAAATTACAGTCGATTTATTTTCTGCAATTTTTTCTAACCGTTTGCTTGCTCCTTTAAAACTGGCAACTGCTTCATAAAAATGATCCTCATCAATTCCCATATATTGACAAATCCACTTTGCTCCTGCCAAATTTTGTAAGTTATGATTTCCAAAAATCTCTAAAGGCAAATTTCCTTCAGGAGTTTTTAAAAACGTAATTCCATTTTCAATATAATGTTCTGGCGTTTGATAGGCGTATTTTTTAATAGGATGTTCAGAAGTTTCTACAACCTCTTTTACAATTATATCTTCTTCATTATACACCATAATTCCGCCATTTATTAAAGAATCTGTAAAAATTCTAAACTGCTCCACATAGTCTTCATAAGTTGGAAATACATTTATATGATCCCAGGCAATTCCGCTTAATAGAGCAATATTTGGTTTATACAAATGAAACTTTGGGCGCATATCTATGGGCGAACTCAAATATTCATCACCTTCTAAAACAATAAATTCGTTTTCTTGGGTCAAATGTACCATCGTTTCAAAACCTTCTAATTGTGCACCCACCATATAATCTACTTTTTTATCATGATAATTTAACACGTGTAAAATCATAGAAGTTATAGTCGTTTTGCCATGAGAACCCCCAATAACAACTCTTGTTTTGTCTTTAGATTGCTCATATAAAAACTCTGGATATGAATATATTTTTAAGCCTAATTCTTGCGCTTTTAACAATTCTATATTGTCTTTTTTGGCATGCATTCCTAAAATAATTGCATCCAATTCTGATGAGATTTTTGCTGGAAACCAGCCAAATTCTTTAGGCAATAATCCATATTTTTCTAATCTAGATTTTGAAGGATCATGAATAGTATCATCACTTCCAGAAATTTGGTATCCTTTTTGGTGTAAAGCAATTGCTAGGTTGTGCATGGCACTACCGCCAATAGCAATAAAGTGTATTTTCATAAATGAGAAAATTTAAAAGAGTAAAAATACAAAACCATAATCCAATTTTAAGTATCTTTAAAAACAAAACTCAATCAAACAGATACTTCACTCATTCATCAAAAGAGTTTACTCATTTTTGATTGGTATAAATGTTGATATTGATGTACTTTAGAAGCATAAAAAACAAACAGATGAAGAAAATTACAATTACATTATTTATGATAATAGCCTTTTCTATGGTAACAAACGCTCAAGATAACTTTAAAAACCTTTGGAAAAAAGTTCAAAAATTTGAAGTTGACAACTTACCAAAATCGGCTTTAAAAGTTGTTGATGAAATTTATGCGAAAGCAAAAAAAGAAGAAAACTCTTCTCAATTGATTAAAACACTTTTCTATAAAAGTAAATTTTCTTTGATTTTAGAAGAAGATGCGCAGTTAAAAATAATCAATCAATTTAAAGAGCATATTGCGGAAAGTAATTTTCCAACAAAAAATGTTTTAGAAAATATTTTAGCTAATTTGTATTGGCAATATTTTAATCAACATAGGTACCAGTTTTATAATAGAACTAAAACAGACTCTTCGTCAAGTTCAAGCTCTTCGTCAAGTTCAGAAGGCACTTCGACAAGCTCAGTGCAGGACTTTAGAACATGGGATTTAACGACACTTTTTAAAGAAATTCATACGCATTATCAGAATTCATTAAGCAACAGTTTATTATTGCAACAAACTGATATTTATGATTTTGCAACTATCCTACAAATACAAAAAGGTTCTAAAATTTACAGACCCACTTTGTTTGATTTTCTATCACACAATGCCTTAGCATTTTATAAAACTTCAGAAACCAATATTACAAAGCCATCTTATCAATTTAAAATTGACAATCCAAATTTATTGAAAGACGCAAGAACTTTTTCCACATTAAATATCGAAACAAAAGACAATTTGTCCTTGCAATTGAATGCCTTAAAAATCTATCAAAATTTAATTGCAGCACACATCAATGATAAAAATATAAGAGCTTTAGTAACTGTAGATTTAGAACGACTAAAATTTATAAAACAACATGCTACTTTTAATGATAAAGACACATTGTATTTAGAACGATTAAAAACTTCGAGAAAAAAACACAAAACAAGTGAAGAAAGTGGATTGTATGCTTTTGAAATTGCAAAAATATATCAGCAACAAGCAAATACTTATGCTAATACAAAGAATGAAGAAATACGTTTTAAAAATAAGGAAGCAATCAGTATTTGCAATACAATTATTAAAGACTTTCCAAAAAGTATTGGAGCAAAAAAATGCAGTGTTTTAAAATCTCAAATTGAACAAAAAACGTTAAGTATCACTGCGGAAAAACACATTCCAATCAATACAAATTCTCGTTTGTTAGTCAATTATAAAAATGTGGATACACTTTATTTTTCAAGCTATAAAATTAATAGAAATCAACTAGAAAAATTAAATAAAATCTATAAAGATGATGAAAAAGTAGCATTTATTAAAAAATTAAAAAGAGTTCAACATTGGAGTTCAACATTAAGAAACGAACACGACTATTTGCAACACACAACAGAGGTAATTGTTCCAAAATTGGCTGGTGGAATCTTCTTAATTGTTGCTTCAGAAAGCGAAGAATTACATTCAAAAAATATCTATGGAACAACTTCAATTCAAAGTACCAATTTGGCTTTGGTAGAAAATAATTTTGATGGAAAATACAATTATCAAGTAGTTGATAGAAATACTGGAAAACCTATTAAAGATGCTAAAATTCATCTGAACAATCACAACACAAACAGAAGGTCATACACGCCTATTAATAAAACCCTTATCACAGATAAAAATGGTTTTTCCTCCTTTAGAAGTAAAAATTATTACAACAATGTGCAAATCACAGTAAATCATAAAAATGATACTGCTATTTTTGGTAATATTTATTTGTATAATCAAAGTAGAAATAGAAAAGATAAAGTTGATGAAGAAATCATTATAAAACCTTTTATTTTTACAGATAGAAGTATTTATAGACCTGGGCAAACTGTTTATTTCAAGGCAATTCTTTTAAAGAAAATAGGAGAAAAATCTGAAGTGTTTAAAAATGAGTTTGTAGAAATTATTTTAAGTGATGTTAACGGACAAGTAGTTAAAAAATTAGACCTTAAATTAAATGAATTTGGTTCTGTTGCTGGGGAATTTATAATTCCTAATAACGGATTAACTGGTGAATACTCCATAGAAATAGATGAAAGTTTAGAATATGACAGTAAATTTTATGACAACGAAGACTTTGACTTTGATTACGATAATGAATTTACTTTTTCTGTAGAAGAATACAAACGCCCAAAATTTGCAACTGAATTTAAACCCGTAACTGAAACCTATAAAATAAATGACAGTATTACCATCAACGGATTTGCAAAATCTTTTTCTGGTGCAAATATTACAGATGCAAAAGTGGTGTATAGAGTCCACAGAAAAGTACAATATCCTAGTTGGTATTATTGGAGAAGACCTAGCTTTCATTCTGAAGCACAAGAAATTACGCATGGAGAAAGTAGGACAGATGCTTCAGGTAATTTTTTAATCAAATTTAAAGCAATTCCAGATGAAAGTGTTTCAAAAGAAAACAACCCTATTTTTAATTATGAAATTACAGCAGACGTAACCGATATTAATGGCGAAACTAGAAGCGCAACTACCATTGTAAAAGTGGGTTATCATGCTTTAGTAGCAACACTTTCTATTGCTAATAAAATTGATAAAGATGCTAAAAAAGAACTCATTAAAATTTCTACCAAAAATCTAAATAATGAATTTGTTCCTGCGAAAGGGGCTATCAAAATTTACAAATTGCAAGCACCAAAAAATCCATTAAGAAAGCGTGTTTGGTCTGCACCCCATTATCAAGATATTTCTGAAAATGAGTTTAGAAAATTATTTCCGCACGAACCTTATACAGATGATGAAAGTGATAAAAAGCTGTGGAAAAAAGGAACACTTGTTTTTGAAACAAATTTCAACACTTCAAAAGAAAAAGAAATCAAACTAAAAAATATAAAAAAATGGATTTCTGGCAGTTACATTGCGGTTTTAGAAAGTCAAGATACATTTGGTCAAAACGTAAAAGACGAACAACGTTTTAGTCTTTTTAGCACTCAAGAAAAAACAGTTGCAGACAATGGATTGTTTAAAATTAATACAAATAAAACAATTTACAAACCCAATGAAAACGTTGAATTACAAATTGGTTCAGCTTCAAAAAACAATACTGTTGTTATTCAAATTGAAAAAAACCATAAAATTGTAGAAACTTGTTTGGTGCATCTAAATAATGAAACAAAAACATTAAAAATTCCTGTAAATCAAAAAGATATTGGCGGATTTGCTATTAAATATCACTTTGTAAATTATAATTATTTTGAAGGTGGCAACCTTACTATTAGCGTTCCGCAGGAGAAAAATAGTATCCAAATTGAAACCAATATTTTTAGGGATAAATTACAACCTGGGCAAAATGAAACTTGGAGTTTTACGATTAAAAATGACAAGAAAGATAAAGTTGCTGCCGAAGTTTTAGCTTCTATGTATGATGCTTCTCTAGACGAATTCAAATCGCACAATTGGCAGTTTAATCCGATATCCTATAAAACATATTATTCACATAACAGAAGTTCTGCCAACCGTAGTTTTGGTACAAATCGTTTTCAAATAAGAAATAATCATAGAGATTATTACGGATTTCCTAGTAATTCTTATGATTCTTATAATTGGTTTGGCTTTAGTTTTAATTATAATAGTTGGGAAAACCGACAATATTTAAGAAATGTAAAAAGAGAAATAGAAAATACAAGAAAAGATTTTGACGGAACAATTAATGGTATTGTTACTGATGAAAATGGTGAACCTTTACCAGGGGTTTCAGTAATTATAAAAGGAACAACTTTTGGAACTGAAACAGATTTTGACGGTAACTATTTTATAAAAGTTAAAAAAGGTGATGTTTTAACTTTTAATTATTTAGGATATATAAATAAAGAATTCCCTATAGATTCTGAAACAAATTTAGATATAAAATTAAACCCTGATAATAGTGTTTTAGATGAAATTGTAGTGGTTGGCTATGGAACAGTAAAAAGGAAAATGGCTTTAGTAGGTTCTGCTGTCCAAAATATAGAGGCGAATGAAGCAGAATCTTTAGATGAAGTTGCTATAGCTGAATTAAGTTCAATTACTCAAGAGCAAAATAAGTTAAATAACACAGAAAAAATTTCTTTAGATGGAATTCAAATCAGAAAAAACCTACAAGAAACTGCGTTCTTTTTTCCACAATTAAGAACCGATAAAAACGGAAAAGTGAGTTTTAATTTTACAGCTCCAGAAGCATTAACAAAATGGAAGTTGCAATTATTAGCACACAATAAACAATTACAATCAGCCACAAGAACCTTAACCGCTATTACTCAAAAAGAGTTGATGATTGTACCCAATGCACCACGTTTTTTACGAGAAGGCGATCAAATAGTATTGAGCGCAAAAATTTCTAATCTTACCAATAATCAATTAAGTGGAATTGCACAATTGCTTTTAACGGATGCCATTACTGGAAAAGAAATTAATTCAGATTTAAAAAATACTAATAATACAAAAGACTTTTCTGTAGATAAAAATGGAAACACCAACGTTTCTTGGAATTTAAACATTCCTGAAACCATACAAGCAGTTCAATATAAAGTAGTTGCAAAATCGGGAGATTTCTCTGATGGCGAACAAAATGTATTGCCCGTGTTGTCTAACAGAATGTTGGTTACAGAAACGCTACCTATGTGGATTCGTTCTAACCAAACCAAAACGTTTACTTTAGATAAACTCAAGAATCAGGCTTCAACTTCGCTCAGTCATCATAAATTGACATTAGAAATGACTTCCAATCCTGCTTGGTATGCCTTACAAGCACTCCCCTACTTAATGGAATATCCGTATGAATGTGCAGAACAAACGTTTTCTAGATATTATGCAAATACCTTGGCAAGTCATATTGCAAACTCAAATCCTAGAATTCAAGAAGTGTTTACTGCTTGGAAATCGAGTGATGCTTTGTTATCAAATTTAGAGAAAAATCAAGAGCTAAAATCGTTGATTATTCAAGAAACACCTTGGCTACGAGATGCACAATCTGAAACCGAACAAAAGAAACGAATTGCTTTGTTGTTCGACTTGAATAAAATGAAAAATGAGCAGGAAAGGTCTATCCATAAATTACAAGACATTCAGATGTCTTCTGGTGGATTTCCTTGGTTTAAAGGAGGTAGATACCCAAGTGCGTTTATTACACAACATATTGCTGCCGGATTTGGGCATTTGCAAAAATTGGGCGTTTCAAAATTTGATACATCCACTAAAAGAATGATAGAAAAAACTGTCTATTTTTTAGATGAAGAAATTGTAGAGCACTATCAAGAGTTGTTAAAACGTGCTGCCCAAATAAAAGCAAAAATGGGCAAAAAGAAATACGAAGAATTTTTAAAACAAAATCATTTAGGCTATTTTGCTTTACACTATTTGTATATGCGCAGTTTTTATGATGATATTTCTTTGAATGATGCTACACAAAAAGCGGTTGAGTATTATAAAAATCAATCTGCAATCTATTGGAATGATTATAATTTGTATGCCAAAGCACAAATTGCTTTGATTCAATTTAGAAACGGTGATAAAAAAGTGGCTACTAAAATTTTAAAATCATTAAAAGAAAATAGTATTTCATCAGATGAATTAGGAATGTATTGGAAAGAAAATACTGCTGGTTATTACTATTATCAAGCTCCTGTTGAAACGCAGGCTTTGATGATTGAAACGTTTTCAGAAATTGAAAATGATATAAATACTGTTGATAATTTGAAAATTTGGTTGTTAAAAAACAAGCAAACAAACCGTTGGAAAACGACCAAAGCAACTACAGAAGCTGTGTATGCGTTGTTGCTAAATGGCTCTGATTGGATTGGAGCTAGCACTGAACATAGTCGAAGTGTTACTGATATGGTGAATATTAAAATCGGCAATCAAAAAATTGAGCCTTCAAAATTAGAAAATGTAACAGTAGAAGCTGGAACAGGCTACTTTAAAACTTCTTGGAATGGAAGTGAAATTACACCTGAAATGGGTAAAGTAACGATTAACAAAAAAGGAAAAGGAATTGCTTGGGGTGGATTGTATTGGCAATATTTT
>JBMYWO010000043.1:0-262 GCA_049607505.1 Polaribacter sp. | reverse complement strand
AAATTAAAGAAGAAACTCTTCTTAAAGGTCAATGCTGATACTGGAAAAGAGTTAAAAGAGATTACCAAAGAAACGCCTTTAAAAGTAGGCGATTTAATGACGGTAAGAATAGAATTGCGTTCTGATAGAGATATGGAATTTATTCATCTAAAAGATATGCGTGCTTCTGGAGTAGAACCCATCAACGTATTGTCTCAATACAAATGGCAAGACGGTTTGGGCTATTATGAAAGTACAAAAGATGCTGCCACCAACTTCTTTT
>JBMYWO010000042.1:0-14045 GCA_049607505.1 Polaribacter sp. | reverse complement strand
TCATCTAAATTAGAGGGGGTAATTGTTAAATTGTGTAACTGCTTTCACAAACAATTTCCACAAAGATTTTTTCCCCTTTGGGGGAAATTAAAAGGGGAAATCTCCCAATGTTGTAGGGTTTTGAGCCAACGCATTTTCTAATTGTTCGTCATTTGGTGCTTTTCCATGCCACGCATGTGTATGCATCATAAAATCTACACCATTCCCCATTTCTGTATATAATAAAATACACACAGGTTTGCCTTTTCCTGTTAATGATTTTGCTTGTGCTAAACCCGTTAAAATAGCTTCAATATCATTTCCTTTTTTTATTTCTAATAGGTCCCAACCAAAGGCTTCAAATTTTGCTTTAATGCTTCCCATTGGCAAAACATCATCAGTAGCACCATCAATTTGTTTTCCGTTTACATCGATGGTACAAATAATATTATCTACTTTTTTTGCTGATGCATACATAATGGCTTCCCAATTCTGACCTTCTTGCAACTCGCCATCACCATGCAAAGAATAGACAATTTTGTCATCATTATTTAATTTTTTGGCTTGTGCAGCACCCAAAACAACAGACATTCCTTGTCCTAATGAACCAGAAGCAATTCTAATACCTGGTAAACCTTCGTGGGTTGTTGGATGTCCTTGCAAACGAGAATTCAGCAATCTAAATGTTGCTAATTCTTCCACTGGAAAAAATCCGCTATGCGCTAACACGCTATAATATACTGGCGAAATATGTCCGTTTGATAAAAAGAATAGGTCTTCGTTTTTTCCATCCATAGAAAAATCGGTAGAATAGTCCATTACTTCTTGATATAAACAGGTAAAAAATTCTGCACAACCCAAAGAACCTCCAGGGTGACCAGAATTAACTGCATGTACCATACGTAAAATATCTCTACGAACTTGTTGTGTAAAATCTTGTAATTGTTGTGTTGTTGGCATTATAATAATTAATAGTTATCGACAACAAAAATACAAAAGTGATTGGGTTTGTATTGGTATTAAAATATATTTATTAACAGAATTTATAAAATCTACGTTTTTTGTTTCTTCTTTTTAGCTGCTGGAAACAATACATTATTCAAAATTAAGCGATAGCCTGGTGAGGTTGGGTGTAAATCCAATTCGGTTTTTGGGTCGCCAACTCTATGTGTATAATCTTCTGGATCATGACCTCCATAAAAGGTAAACATTCCTTTGCCTTTGGTGCCATGAATATAGCGGGCTTCTCTATTGGTTTTGTTTTCACCCAAAACTAAAACGTTTGACTTTACAGTATTTCTATCAAAAGAAGTAGTTTGTCCCATAAAACCTTTTACTAAAACGGTATGATTCTGGGTTAACATAGTGGGTACTGGATCCCATTTTGCAGAAAATTCTATCAACGAAAAATAGTCTGATGTTTTGGGTATTCTGCGTTTTCTGGTCATATCTATACTAGAAAACTCGTATGTCGTTGGATTTCTAATTAACTGAAAATCTTTAAATGCAAAGGTTTTATGATAGTTTATTTTTGATTGATAATTGGGTTCTGAAGCATCGCCATCAAACATCGCTTCTGCAATGTCAACACCTTCTGCGGATAAGGCAATATCAAAACTATCGGTTGCAGAACACATAGCAAACATAAATCCGCCTCCAATCACATAATCTCTAATTTTTTTTGAAACTGCTAATTTTGCTTGTGATACTTTAGAATACCCTAATGCTGTTGCTAATTTTTCTGCCGATTTTTTCCCTTCTATATACCAAGGAGCAGTTCTAAACGCACCGTAAAATCGACCATACTGACCCGTAAAATCTTCGTGATGCAGGTGCAACCATTCATATAACAATAATTTATCTTCTAAAACTTCTTTGTCATAAACAACATCAAAAGGAATTTCTGCATAAGTCAATACCATAGTTACAGCATCATCCCAAGGCATTTTGTCTTTTGGTGAATAGACCGCAATTTTTGGGGCTTTTTCTAAAGTAACTGCGTCTTGATTAGAAGAAGGTGAAGCTATTTCTTGTAAAATGAGTTGCGATTTTGCATCTGAAATAACTTGATAAGAAACACCTCTAATTTTACATTCGTTTTCTATAATTTTATTGTTTTCAATTAAAAATGCTCCGCCGTCATAGTTTAATAACCATTTTGCTTTTAAGCCTGCTTCTAAACCAAAATAAACAATTCCGTAGGCTTTTAAATGATTTTTTTGATTATCATGATTCATTGGCACATAAATAAAGGATGCCCAAATGGAGTTTGAAATAAATAGAAATGTTAATATTATAAGTGATTTTTTCATAAAAGACTTTATTTTTTTAGGCTAGCTTTAAGTACATAGCAAAATAAGCATCATTAATTGAAAAGCTTGTAAGTCTTTTGTTATCAAGACCTTTCAGGTTTCAAAAACCTGAAAGGTCTCAAAAATATTATTTTTTTTATGTACTTAAAACTAGCTATATAATTATTTGGATGTACGACAAATTTCACTTTAATGAGAATGCTTTGAAATTACTCTAAAGACAGTAAACTCTTTTTTATAGTTTCAATTTTCGCCAAAGTATCTGCTTCTTTTTTGCGTTCTAACGCAATTACTTGTTCGGGTGCATTGGCTACAAAACGTTCGTTCGATAATTTTTTATGGATACCCAATAAAAAACCTTCTGCTCTTTTTAATTCTGTTTCCAATTTTTTAATTTCCGCTTTTACATCCATATTCTCAACAGAAATGGGTACAAAATATTCATTGGATTTTACTCTAAAAGAAACGCCTTCTATTTTTTTTGAAATGGATGTAATACTTGATGTATTGGTTAATTTTTGAATAACAGCATCAAATTCTTTTGACTGTTTTTCGCTATCAATTACAAACAGTTCTAAAGTGTCTTTAAAAGAAATATTTTTCTCTTTTCTGATGGTTCTAATTCCTGAGACCACTTCTGTTGCAAAATCAAAATCAGCAATAATTTTTGAATCAAATATTTTTTTCGCTGGATATTTTGCAATAATCAACGCTTCTTCAGGAGTTCTTTCTGTAATATGTTGCCAAATTTCTTCCGTTAAAAAAGGCATAAACGGATGCAAAATTTTTAGATTATTTTCTAAAACTTCGATAATTGCATCGTATGTTTTTTTATCAATAGGATGTTGATAAGCAGGTTTTACAATCTCTAATAACCAAGATGAAAAATCATCCATAATTAATTTATAAATGGTCATTAACGCATCTGACAAACGATATTTAGAGAAATGATCTTCTATTTCTGCAAACGTTTTTTGAAATTTAGCTTCATACCAAGCCAAACCAATTTTTGCAGTTTTTGGTTGTTCTAATGTCAAATCAATTTCCCAACCTTTTATCAATCTAAAAGTATTCCAGATTTTGTTTGCAAACCCTTTTCCTTGCTGACATAAATCTTCATCAAACATCAAGTCATTTCCTGCGGCAGAACTTAACAATAAACCAACTCGTACGCCGTCGGCACCATACTCTTCAATTAATTTTAAAGCATCTGGTGAATTTCCTAACGATTTAGACATTTTCCTACGTTGCTTATCACGTACTAAACCTGTTAAATATACATTGCTGAAAGGTTTTTTGCCTTTATATTCATAGCCTGCAATAATCATTCGTGCTACCCAAAAGAATAAAATATCTGGTCCTGTAACCAAATCGTTGGTTGGATAATAGTACTTAATTTCTTCATTTTCAGGATTTCTAATTCCATCAAAAACAGACATTGGCCACAACCAAGAAGAAAACCAAGTGTCTAAAGCATCAGTATCTTGACGCAAGTTGTTAGTTGTTAGTTGATAGTTATTAGTCTTCTTTTGCGCTAATGTTAAAGCTTCTTCAATACTTTCTGCAACCACAAAATCTTCTTTTCCATCGCCATAGAAATATGCAGGAATTTGTTGTCCCCACCAAAGTTGACGAGAGATATTCCAATCTCTAATGTTTTCCATCCAATGACGATAGGTGTTTTCAAACTTTTTTGGAAATAGTTTAATTTCAGCATTTTCTCCTAAAACGGCATCAATGGCAGGTTTTACCAAATCTTCCATTTTTAAAAACCATTGATCGGACAGTCTTGGTTCTATCACCGCTTTGGTTCTTTCTGAAGTTCCTACTTTGTGAGTGTGAATTTCTGTTTTTACTAAAAACCCTTTTTCTTCTAATTCTTTTACTATTTCCTTACGAGCAACAAATCTGTCTTTTCCTTCGTAATGTAATCCAAAGGAATTTAAAGAAGCATCGTCATTAAAAATATCAATAACTTTAAGTTTGTGTTTATCGCCTAAAATCTTATCATTTTCATCATGTGCAGGCGTTACTTTTAGACATCCTGTCCCAAATTCTACATCTACATATTCATCTTCTATAATTGGAATGACTCTTCCACAAAGTGGAACAATTGCCTTTTTTCCTTTTAAATGTGTAAAACGTTCATCATTTGGATTGATACAAATTGCGGTGTCGCCAAAAATGGTTTCTGGACGGGTTGTAGCAATTACTAAATAAGCCTCCCCTAACCCCTCCAAAGGAGGGGAACTAGCAAGTTTGATTTTTGCTGGAGACTCATCTTTCTCTAAATGCTTCTCTAACTCTTTCAAAAGAGAGGGACTAACAAGTTTGCTTTCGGTATCCATTCCCCCTTCGGGGATTAGGGGGATGATTTTGTATCTCAAGTAGTATAAATTCCCTTGTCTTTCTTCATGAATTACTTCTTCGTCAGATAGGGTAGTTTTTGCTTCTGGATCCCAATTGACCATTCTATATCCTCTGTAAATCAGTCCTTTGTTATATAAATCTACAAAGACTTTAATGACAGCTTCAGACATTGCTGGATCCATAGTAAAGGCGGTTCTTTCCCAATCACAAGAGGCTCCTAATTTTTTTAATTGTTCTAAAATGATGCCTCCATACTCATGTTTCCATTCCCAAGCGTGGGCTAAAAATTCTTCGCGAGTTAAATCGTTTTTATCAATTCCTTGCTCTTTTAGTTTTGCAACTACTTTTGCTTCAGTAGCAATAGAAGCATGGTCTGTTCCTGGCACCCAACAAGCATTTTTACCTAATAATCTTGCACGACGAATTAGCACATCTTGAATCGTATTGTTCAGCATGTGTCCCATGTGTAAAACTCCGGTAACATTTGGAGGCGGAATAACTATTGTGTACGATTCTCTTTCATCGGGTGTTGAATGAAAATAGTTGTGTTGAATCCAATAGTCGTACCACTTATTTTCTACTTCTTTTGCATTAAATTTTGATGGAATTTCCATACTTTGGTATCCTTTTTGATATTTAAATGACAAAAATACAATTATCTATTTTGTAGAGAAAATGTATAGTTTACTTTTTTATCATTTAAAAATCGTAAGTTTGTAGTATGAATAAAGGTTTTGTTTTTATTTTAGGGTTATTCTTTTCTATTGGAATTTCTGCACAAGAATTTCAATTTGAAAAAGAAGTTATTAATTATGGTAAAATTAAAAAAGGTGATGATGGCAAACGTATTTTTGAGTTTACAAATATTGGAAATGCACCTTTAATTATCAAGGATATTAAAACTTCTTGTGATTGTGCTATTCCTAAAAAACCAGAAAAACCAATTATGCCTAATGAAAAAGCGACACTAACAGTCTCTTATGATACTTCTAAAACTGGGGGTTTTTCTAAAGAAATTGTAATTTTTTCGAATGCAAAAGAATCAATAAAAAGAATAAAAATTAAAGGTTACATCAGTAAATAACTATAAATATGAAAGCACTATTAACATTATTTTTTGTAGGATTAATAAGTTTATCTACCTCTGCTCAAGAATTCAAATTTGAAAAAGAAACCATTGATTATGGCAAAGTTGCAAAAGGTTCTGACGGAGCTAGAACTTTTGTTTTTACCAATGTTGGCGATCAACCGATTGTTATCACAAATGTTAAATCTACTTGCGGTTGTACAATTCCAAAAAAACCAGAACAACCTATTATGCCTGGTGAAAAAGGGGAAATTAAAGTTTCTTATGATACCAAAAGACTTGGAGGTTTTTCTAAAGCGATTACTATTTTTTCGAATGCTAAATCTGCTAGAAAGTCATTGAAGATAAAAGGCTATGTAGAAAAAGCAAAAACATCACCAGAAAAAGAAAAGAGTATGCTTTCTACTAATTAAATATGATAAAAAAACCAACAGATTTATTAAAAACGTGTGAAGTAAAAGTCAAAAACTAAAATATTTGAAAAATTATTTGAGTTCATAAATAAAAAATAAGTATATTTGTAGCATATATAGATGGTTGCAGGTCTATCTGCAAAAACATAAGATAAAAACAAAAAGTATATACAGAGAGCCGTCTAGATTATGACGGCTTTTTTTTATTTTAAAAAAATAAATATGGTAAGGAGTAATAGGGGTGTATAACATTTTGTCGCATTTAATAAAAAAGGCTAAAATTCTTGTCTTAATTAAAACAAGTTACTATTGATGCGCTTTTTATAACCACTTACCACATAGGCACATAGAAAACATAGTCCTATGTTTTCTATGTGCCTATGTTGTAAACATAAACACTATGGTGTTCGTTATCATAATCGCTTATAATTTTTTTCTCAAGTTTCAGTAAGCTAGGAATCTCATAAAAACGACAAAATGTTATGCACCCACTAATTAGGTGTATGACAAATTTCACTTTAATGAGAATTATCTTATTTTAAGCTTTGAGATACTTTTTTCGAAAAACGGAACAAGTAGTGAAAATTCTTTGTGTTTTTCCTGACTACACCCTTTTTTCTAAATAAAATTCAAATTTTATTTTTTCACCCTTTCTTTCTATAAGGAGTTTTATTTTTTTTCGATCTTTTTCTTGAAACTTATAGATAATATCTTCCAATTCAAATTGGTGTGAAGCTTTTCCATTAATTTTTAGTAAAATATCATTTTTTAACAATCCTGCTTTGAATGCTGGGGAGTTAGAAACTACTTTATTTATTCTGTATGATGGTTTGAATTTGTAGAAATAACTGGTTACAAATGAAATGGAATTTTTTCTATCTGCCTGATTATTAAATCCGTCTCTGAAAATTTTTTGATTTTGCTCTCTCACCAATTGCTTCCCGTCATACACAACTTCTAAACCGCTCATATTATAATTGAAACCTCCTTTAAAAGATCCATTTTTTTTAAGCGTCAATTTTCTATTTGGATAATCTATCCAAACTTTAAAACGACTTAATATATTGCCTCCAATACTTCCGTTTCTTTGCTTAAATTTTCTTGCGTTAAAGGAAGAAATAGTATCTAAAAAAGAAACAGTTGGTCTTATCAAATCAAATTCTTTGATAGAAATTTTTGGTATCCTACTTCTATTTCCATAGATGGTTCCGCTAAGTCCTTCGCCTAAAATATCATTAAAAAATCTTTTGGGAGTTTTAATTTCGTCTTTAGTTCCTTCAAATAACCAAATAGCATCGCTACCTCCAGAATCAATCAACATTTTTACATCAGTCATTTTATTTCCAAGCGTATCTAATTGAACTTGAATGTCTATATATGGTTTTTTTCTATAAAACTGAATGGGAAAGGTTTCGCATTTTCTACATTTTGGGTATGCAAAAGTTTTTGGATTGTAAAAATCAATTTTTTTAGATTTATAATTAATTTTAGCAATGACATTTTTTAATAAACTATGTCCTATAATTCCGTGAATGGTTATTCCCATTTTTCCAGAAAAATCAAAATGGTCTTTAAGAATTACATAAATAGATTCGTTTCCACTCATGATATTTTTAAGCGTAAGCACATTGTTTTTAGATAATAATGCTTCTACGGGTTTTCCATCTCCAAGCCCTTGTAATTTTACTTTTTCAATATTTTTAAGCCCTAAACTATCATTTTTTGATAAATTGAAAAGAATGGTTTTGTTGACTCCTGTATCTAAAATAAAAGAAAGTTCTTTTCCATTAATTTTTAAAGGAATAACAATTAGATTATTAATGAATTTAAAAGTAACTTGTTGCCTGTTTTTATTAGCACCATAAAAAGCAAACCCATTTTGGGAATTCATATTTGTAGAGCAACATAGTACAATGACAATAAGTTGTAGAATTCTTTTTTTCAAAAAATAGTTTGTTTAACAGAAATGAATATACAACATAAGATTCGGTTTTTGTTTTTTTTAGCAAATTTTTAACCTTTACAGTTTATACATAAAAATATATTTTGCAAATTTGCAATCATCAACAATTTAGAACAAAACAGTATGCCATCTATATCTAAAAAAGGAAACAATATGCCCCAATCACCTATTAGAAAATTGGTGCCTTTTGCAGAAAATGCAAAAAAAAACGGGGCAAAAGTTTTTCATTTGAATATTGGGCAACCCGACATAAAAACTCCACAAGTAGCTTTAGATGCTGTAAAAAACAATACTATTGAAACCTTATCGTATGCTAGGTCTGAAGGTTCTGAAGCCTATAGAAATAAACTTACAGCATATTATAAAAAACATGATATTCATATTACTAACAATGATATTGTAGTTACTACTGGAGGCTCTGAAGCCTTACTTTTTACTATTGGAAGTATTACCGACCCCGAGGATGAAATCATTATTCCTGAACCTTTTTATGCAAATTATAATGGTTTTTCTACAGCTTCTGGCGTAAGAGTTGTTCCTGTAATTTCTAGCATTGAAAATAATTTTGCACTTCCTAATATTGAAGATTTTGAAAAATTAATTACCAAAAAAACCAAGGCTATTTTAATTTGTAATCCTGGAAACCCAACAGGATATTTATATTCTAAAGAAGAAATTGAAAAACTAAAAAACCTTGTTGTAAAACAAGATTTGTTTTTAATTGCTGATGAAGTCTATCGTGAATTTATCTACGATGGAAAAAAACACAATTCTATTATGACTTTAGACGGTTTGGAACAACACGCTATTATGATTGATTCTGTTTCTAAACGATACAGTATGTGTGGCGCAAGAATAGGTTGTATTGTTTCTAAAAATAACAACTTTATACAGACTGCTATAAAATTTGCACAGGCAAGATTAAGCCCGCCAACCTACGCATTAATGGCTTCTGAAGCTGCTTTAGATACTCCACAAAGTTATTTTGATGATGTTATTGAAGAATATGAAGAGCGCAGAAATACACTGATTTCTGAATTGGATAAAATAGAAGGCGTTAAAGTAGCGACCCCTAAAGGTGCTTTTTATTGTGTGGCTGAATTGCCTGTAAAGGATGCTGATGATTTTGCACAATGGTTGTTAGAAAGTTTCAATCATCAGAATGAAACGATAATGATTGCGCCAGCAAGTGGTTTTTATTCTACTCCGAATCAAGGAAAAAATCAAGTAAGAATTGCCTATGTGTTGAATAAAAAAGACTTACAACGTTCTGTAGAAATTTTAGGTGTGGCACTAAAACAATATAAAAGTTGAATGAAAAAAAGGTATCTTTGAGATATGTAACGAATTTATCTTGACACTTCAGTTTTTGGAGGATATTATGATACTGAATTTGAGTTATGGACAAAAATACTATTTGATAAAATAAAATCAGGATATTACATAGTGTTATTTTCAAAATTGACAAATGCTGAATTAGCCCCAGCACCCAAAAGAGTAAAAGATTTAGTAAGATTAATCCCAAAAGATAGAATTGAAATACTTGAAATATCAGATGAATCAAAAATACTTGGAGAAATCTATATAAAGGATAGTGTTGTAGGAAAAATATTTCTACTCACTTTGCCCGTTGTCAAAAAAAAACTCAACTCAATTTTTTAGTAGAAGCATTACTTTCAACAATAGGAATAACTTCTTTTTCCATATCCTCTTCTCCAAAAGGTCTTTTACCAAATATTTTTTCTAAATCATTTTTAAAAATAACTTCTTTTTCTAATAACAATTCCGCTAAAGTTGTTAATTTTTTCTTATGCTTTTTTAACAGATTGACGGCTCTTACATACTGTGCTTCAATCATTTTAGAAATTTCTTTGTCTATTTTTTTTGAAGTTTCTTCGCTATAAGGTTTTACAAAAGCATCGTTTCCTGAAGAATCATAATAGGTAATATTTCCAACTTCTTCATTTAAACCATACACTGTAACCATGGCTCTGGCCTGCTTGGTCACTTTTTCTAAATCGCTTAAAGCACCTGTAGAAATTTTATCAAAAACAATTTTTTCCGCAGCTCTACCGCCCAATGTAGCACACATTTCATCTAGCATTTGTTCTGTTTGAACAATCAATCTTTCTGCTGGCAAATACCAAGCCGCTCCTAAAGATTGACCACGAGGAACTATGGTAACTTTTACCAATGGTGAAGCGTGTTCTAACATCCAACTTATGGTGGCATGCCCTGCTTCATGAAAGGCAATCACTTCTTTTTCTTTTTCTGTAATTACTTTATTTTTCTTTTCTAAACCACCTACAATTCTATCTACTGCATCTAAAAAATCTTGATGATGAATGGCTTTTTTTCCATTTCTAGCGGCAATTAACGCAGATTCATTACACATATTTGCAATGTCTGCACCAGAAAATCCTGGAGTTTGTTGCGCTAAAAATTCAACATTGACATCATCTGCTAATTTTAAAGGTTTTATATGAACTTCAAAAATTTCTTTCCGCTCTCTAATGTCTGGTAAATCTACATAAATCTGGCGGTCAAAACGACCTGCACGCATCAATGCTTTGTCCAAAACATCCGCTCTGTTGGTTGCTGCAAGTACAATGACATTGGTGTCTGTACCAAACCCATCCATTTCTGTAAGTAATTGATTTAAAGTATTTTCACGTTCGTCATTTCCACCTGTCATACTATTTTTACCACGCGATCTACCAATGGCATCAATTTCATCAATAAAAATAATAGAAGGTGATTTGTGCTGTGCTTGTCTGAATAAATCTCTAACACGGGAAGCACCAACCCCTACAAACATTTCTACAAAATCTGAACCTGACAAAGAGAAAAATGGTACATCAGCTTCTCCGGCAACTGCTTTTGCCAATAGGGTTTTACCTGTTCCTGGAGGCCCTACTAGCAAGGCTCCTTTGGGTATTTTACCTCCTAAAGAAGTATATTTTTCTGGATTTTTTAAAAAATCTACAATCTCTTGTACTTCTTCTTTGGCACCTTCTAAACCAGCAACGTTCTCAAACGTAGTTTTTACTTTGGTGTCTTTGTCAAATAATTTAGCTTTTGATTTTCCAATGCTAAATATTTGACCTCCTCCTGCACCTGCTGCGCCCGACATTCTTCTCATAAAAAATATCCAAATAGCAATTAAAATAATAAAAGGTAAGAAACTAATTAAAGTATCAAACATACTTGTTCTTTCATCATTTTTTAAATCAAAATCTAGCCCATTTTCAATCCTGCTTTGTTCAACCCTGTTTTCAAAGTTTTGTAAATCGCCAAAATTATATTCATACAAGGAAGCACCTTTTCTATAAAAACTTGATTTTATTAGTTTTTGGTACTGTTGCTTTTTTAAGGCTTCTTCTTTAATAAAAATTTCAGCAACATTTTTATTAACTACTAAAATTCTACTAATATCATTGTCATTTAAAATTTCAAAAAACTCGTTTTTCGATATTTTTTTTGAAGCCAAATCTCCACTATTAAAAAAGTTGAAACTAAGTATGGTTACAAAAATGGCTCCATAAATCCAATAGGGACTGAATTTGAATTTAGAGGTATTCGATTTTTTTTCTTTTTTTTGATTACTCATTATGTTAAAAATCAATTAAGATTAAGCGGGGTTTATTTTGGTGATTTTTGCATCGCCCCAAAGGCTTTCAATGTCATAAAATTCTCTGATATGTTTTTGAAAAATATGGACTACTACATTTACATAATCCATTAAAATCCATTCAGAATTTTCTTTACCTTCTATATGCCAAGGTTTGTCTTTTATTTCTTTTGAAACTACTTTTTGTATGGAGCCAGAAATGGCGTTTACTTGTGTGTTGGAATTACCAGAGCAAATGATAAAATAATTGCAAACTGTATTTTCTATATCTCGTAAGTCTAGCAATTGAATGTCTTCTCCCTTCACATCATCAATTCCTTTTATAATTACAGCAATTAAATCGTCTGCGCTTACTTGTTTTTTTGTCATTAAAATTTTTTAAATTTGGCGCAAAGTTATTGTTTTTTTGCGAGTTTTTTGTGTAATATTGGACTTGTTTACACTTTATTTAACAGTTGAAAATAATCAAACTTAGTGCCACCAACTCTACCAATTCTTTTTTGAAAGAATTGACACAAACTTC
Organism: Polaribacter sp.; assembly: GCA_049607505.1. Classification (GTDB taxonomy): domain Bacteria; phylum Bacteroidota; class Bacteroidia; order Flavobacteriales; family Flavobacteriaceae; genus Polaribacter. The sequence goes on along the minus strand of JBMYWO010000042.1, from coordinate 1,767 downwards.
TGTACTAGAAAATTATACCATAGTAACCACAGAAAACCAATTTGCTGGACGTGGACAGCAACAAAATAGTTGGTATTCTGAACCTAATAAAAACCTTACTATGAGTGTTTTTATAGCTTTTGAAAATCTTTTTATCAAGCATCAAAAATACTTGAATTTTGCCGTAAGTTTGGCTATTTATAAAACCCTTTTGGCCTATAGGATTCCTAAATTAAGTATTAAGTGGCCTAACGACATTCTGTCAGCAAATAAAAAATTGTGTGGAATATTGATAGAGAATGTTATTAAAAACAAAAAAATTCAATCTTCAATTATAGGAATTGGCATCAATGTACATCAAGAGAAGTTTCCACATCATTTGTCAAATGCTATTTCCATAAAAAACTGTATTCAAAAAGAAATAGATCTAGCTATTTTGTTAGAAGAAATCATCATTAAATTAAAAGAAAAAATAGAATTATTAACTGCCCACCAATTTGATGTTTTACAGCAACAATATTTAGATGTATTGTACAAAAAAAACATTCCCAGTATGTTTAAAGATACTGAAAATGTTATGTTTATGGGTATTATAAAAAATATTTCTTCTGACGGGAAACTTCAAGTAGCATTAGAAGATTCTTCTATCAAAGAATTTGGAGTAAAAGAGATTTCTTTTGTCTAACTTCCCACTTCCAAACTCCCAACTTCCCACTTCCAACTTTTTTCAATTCCTATCAATCACATCACCAGAACCTACAGATTTGCTGTCGATATGTGTTGGATTTCCTTTGTAATAGATACTTCCAGAACCCACAACTCTTGCTTTAATTTTTGTTTTTACGGTACTTTTTATACTTCCAGAACCTGCAATACTTGCTGTTAATATGTCTGTTTTTAAATCATAGGCTTTTATACTTCCAGAACCTGCAATTGAACAGTTGATTTCATTTGAATTTCCTGATAATTTTATATTTCCAGACCCTCCTATGGAAGATTTTACTTCATTTGCATCAACAGTTAATGTAATGTTTCCAGAACCGCCAAGGCTTACTTTAAAATCATTACTTTTTATGGTTCCTGTATTGGTAATATTTCCAGAACCGCCCAATGAAACTTTTTCGATATCGGTATAAGGAACTGTGATTGTAATACGTTTTGTATTTCTCACATTCGTATTCTTTTTGTACTTTATTTGTAAGTTGCTTCCTTCTACTTCTGTTACAATATACGGAATGATGTTTTCTTCTGCTTTTATGGTAATTTTTCCTTCTGCTCCTTGTATTAAATTCACATCAAAATTCCCGCCAATTCCAACTCCGTCATAACTTTGAGTTGTTCTTGTTTTTGTAATTACATTCCCGTTTCCTTTTATTTTTTTTCCACTTCCCCACCAGTTTTGTGCATGTACACCAAAACTAATGGCTAGAATAAGACCTGTTAAAATAATTTTTTTGTTCATCATATTTTTTGTGTTTGGTTCATAATTATACAAGGGAGCATGCTCCCTTGTTACTTAAAACTGACACCGCCATATTGAGACGAAATCTTAATTTTTGAATTGGTATTTCCTTTTCCATATTTTCCTTCATAGTATTTTTTAGAGGATTTAGAAATGCTTTTAAACAATTCTATATTGCTGTCATTTCTCTTAAAACCTGCATATTGTAAGTTTAAAATAAAATCGAAAACATTGCCTTGTTCTATACCTATTCTAATTCCTGCATATTCACTAGAAATGTCTATCGTTTCAAATCCTTTGGCTAGGTTCACAATTTTAATGGAACC
>JBMYWO010000041.1:0-14318 GCA_049607505.1 Polaribacter sp. | reverse complement strand
AAATCAACTTTTAGAATATACTAAAATTAAAGGAAAGAACCAGGTTCAAAAATGGCGAATCAAAACCACAAAAGGATATCGTTATTTTACACAGCAACAAATTGATGTTTGCAAGATAAGAAAGAAAATTGAGCAAACTCCTAAAGAAATATTACAGAAACGAAACAATGTTGAGGCCAGTATTTTTCAATTAGGCTACCACTATTCAAATGCAAAGAGCAAGTATCGAGGATTAATTAAGCATCAAATGTGGGCAAATATGCGTTGTTTATGGGTAAATTTTGTCCGAGTGTTAAAATACATAAACAAAGAGGGTTTAAAAACTGCTTTTTTCAAAAAAATAGACCTAAAAATGACTGTTAAGTTGTTTATATCAACTTGTAAAATGATTTTACAAGAAAATATCTTTGGAAAAGAATATTACGCTCAAAAATTAAAAATAATGAGGTTTTGAAAAATTGATTTTTCACAGGAGACTCTTAATTAAATTTTTTAGAAATAAGAAAGCTAACCCAAAGATTTGTATCTAGGATTATCTTTTTATTTTTCATATCGTGATTTTCTTACTTTTTCTACTTCTTCAGTAATTTCATTCAATGAAATTTGTTCTTTAGATGTAGTCCTCATTTTTTTTAAAAGAGAAGAAAAATCAGATTGCTTTTTTTTCTTATTTATTTTAATCAAATTCAAGTCTGCCAAATCCTTCAAAATATTTTTTAGCTTTTGGATTTAATATGTCAATTTGAATAGTTTCCATTCTTTCACTATTTTTTTATAAAATTATGAAATTATTTTCGATAATTAATTTAGAATCGTTTATTAAAGGATCTCCCTGCTTACTAATCTTCTCTAATCTGTAAGTTTCTGAAAATAATGAACTTGTACCTGTTTTCTTATATCTATTCATACAATAAAGATAAAACTAATTGTTTGAATATCAAAATATTAATACTAGAGATTGCCTTTAGCTAATATTGAATATGAGTTATTAGAACGATGTATGCTCTTGTTATATTGGGAACAAGTTAAAAAACATTCTGCATTCAAAAATTTGAGTTGTAATTAATCTACTATCTTTGTAAATAGTATAGCTTTTAAACAATTATGGATTATATAGAAATTCAAGGTTATAAATCAATTAAGACACTCAAACTTGACCTCTTACCAATAAACATTTTAATTGGAGCAAACGGTTCAGGTAAAAGTAATTTTATATCTTTTTTTGAATTTCTGAATAAGCTTTACGAAAGAAATTTACAAGAATATATTGCTTTGAAAGGCGGACAAGAAAAAATTCTTTTTCAAGGAAGTAAAATCACAGACAGAATTAGCTCTCATATTTCTTTTAATAATAGAGTTAATGGTTATTCTTTTACTATAACAGCTGGAGAAGGAAATATGGTATTTACTTCAGAAGACTTGTGGTACCATAATAATTCTTGGGCTATGGCTAATTATTCTAATGAGGCTAAAGTAAAAACTAACGGAGAGGAAAGAGCACAATATATTAATCAATATTTAGATAGTTATCGAAAATACCATTTTCACGATACAGGTAAAAACTCAGCGTTTACACACACAAGTCACATTGATAATGACAGTTTCTATTTATATGAAGAAGGTAGAAATTTAGCAGCATTTTTATTTTCTATTTTCAATGAGAATAAGATTGTTTACAACAGAATAATAAAGACAATTCAAAGTATTGCACCATTTTTTTCAGATTTTTTCTTCAAACCTACAAACGATGGTTTATTAAGATTACAATGGAAAAGTAAATATAGTTCAACAATATATGGTGTAAATGACTTGTCAGATGGTACAATAAGGTTTATTGCACTTTGTGTTCTTTTTCTTCAACCAGATTTGCCATCAAGTATAATAATAGATGAACCAGAATTAGGTCTTCATCCATATGCAATTGCTAAACTTGCTGGAATGATAAAAAGTGTTGCAGGAAGGAATACGCAAGTTATTCTAGCAACCCAATCAGCTGATTTAGTCAATCATTTTAATCCTGAAGACATAATTACAGTTGACCAAGTAGAAGGAGGGAGTCAATTTAATCGTTTAAGTAATGAAACCTTTGAATCGTGGTTAGTTGAATACAGTTTGGGAGATTTATGGCAAAAAAACATTATTTCTAGAGGACAACCAAATGCAGTTTAATTCTATGAAGAGATTAATAGTAATTTGCGAAGGTCAGACTGAAATTGAATTCTGTAAAGATGTATTATTTAAACATTTTTTTAATAAAAAAATTGTAATTCAAACACCACTTATTAAAAAATCTGGTGGAGGAATAGTTACTTGGGCAACATTGAAGAAACAAATAGAACTTCATTTAAGAGAAAAGGATGTATTTGTTACAACATTTATTGACTATTATGGTATTCCAGATAATTATAACTATCCGAGTTGGGATGCATCAAAAAAAATAATTGATAGGAATTCAAGAATGGATTTTCTTGAAAACGCAATGAAAAATAGTGTTAATCAAAATAGATTTATACCATACATTCAATTACACGAATTTGAAGGTCTTTTATTTAATAATATTGACATATTTGACCAAAATTTCAACCCGTCCGAATTGAACACTCGCCAAGAATTAGTAAATATTTTAAATACCTATCCGAATCCAGAATTAATAAATGACAGCCCAATAAATGCACCTTCTAAACGTTTGAAAAGGATAATTTTTGGATATTCAAAAATTGTTTTTGGCTCAATATTGGCGGAAGAAATAGGGTTGAATAATATACGCCAAAAAAGTCCTCGTTTTCATAATTGGATTGACATTTTAGAAAACATATAAACTAAAAAGAACAACGTGTATAATTCATTGTTAATACTCGCCTATTTTTCAAATTTTTATTCGCTTCTATTTCTAACTTTAGTGCTTGAAACATCCAACAAACCACATTTAAATACATTAACAAATCTCTAAAAATCTTTAAAAACACCTCAATTCTAAAAACTTTCATTTCCCTACTTTTGCTCTATGATTAAAGAAATTCAACTTCGAATAAACCTTATTGAAGAACGAAGAGAAGGTATTTTACTCTACAAAGCATCCAAACAATTAGGTCTTGACAAAAACGAAATAACTGGCATTAAAATCTTACGAAAATCGATAGATGCTCGTAAAAAAAATGTCGTTTTTAATTATAAAGTAGCTGTTTATATCAACGAAAAAGTTTCTGAAAAATCTGATTATATTTTTGAGTATAAAGATGTTTCAAACGCAAAAGAAATTCATATCATTGGTTTTGGTCCAGCAGGAATGTATGCCGCATTGCGTTGTATAGAATTGGGTTATAAACCCATTGTTTTAGAACGTGGAAAAAATGTACAAGACAGAAGGCGTGATTTACGTGCCATCAATCAAGAACATTTTGTAAATGAAGATTCCAATTATTGTTTTGGCGAAGGCGGTGCAGGCACCTATTCTGACGGAAAATTATATACACGCTCTTTAAAACGTGGCGATGTGAGGCGTATTTTTGAAAACTTGGTTTTTCACGGGGCAACAGAACAAATTTTAATTGATGCCCACCCTCATATTGGCACGAATAAACTACCAAAAATTATCAAAAACATTCGTGAGACCATTTTAAAATTTGGTGGCGAAATTCATTTTGAAAGTCGTGTTACAGATTTTGTGATAAGCAATAATAAACTGCAAGCCATTCAGTTTCAAAATGGTACAGAAATGAGGGTAAATGCGGTGATTTTAGCAACTGGGCATTCGGCTAGAGACGTGTATGAATTATTGCATAAAAAAGAAATTACACTCAAAGCAAAATCTTTTGCAATGGGTGTTCGGGTAGAGCATCCGCAGGAAATTATTGACCAAATTCAATACCATTGTGCTGGTACAAGAGATGAATTGTTGCCAGCTGCTGCATACAGTTTGGTGCAACAGGTAAATAATCGTGGGGTTTATTCTTTTTGCATGTGTCCTGGCGGATTTATAGTGCCTGCTGCCACCGCAAACGGCGAAGTTGTCGTCAACGGAATGTCGCCAAGCAGAAGAAATAATCAGTTTGCTAATTCGGGCATTGTGGTTGAATTGAATATTGACAAAGACTTTAAAAAATATGAACAATTTGGAGTTTTAAAAGGATTGGCGTTTCAAAAAGATATAGAAAAACTAGCCTTTACTTCTGGCGGAAGAAGTCAAACCGCACCTGCACAAAAATTGGTAGATTTTGTAGAAGGAAAAACGTCTTCTGATTTGAATACTACTTCCTATCAACCAGGATTAAAATCGGCACCACTGCATTCTTTATTACCAAAAATTATTGGAAGTAGATTGCGCAAAGGTTTTGCTGCCTTCGGGCAAAAAATGCAAGGATATTATACCAATGAAGCCAATATTGTAGGGGTAGAATCTAGAACGTCTTCACCCGTACATATTCCAAGAAAAGAGACTTTAGAGCATCCGCAAATTGAAGGTTTATTCCCCTGCGGTGAAGGTGCTGGGTATGCGGGCGGAATTATTTCTGCAGCTATGGATGGCGAACGTTGTGCAGAAGCCCTTATTGCTAATTTGTAGCAATTATTAAGAGGCAACTTCACGAGAAAAATTAGATAAAAAGGTCGTGTCATAAACAAAATGATTATTTATTATTGAATGTCATTCGAGGCACCAAAAAGACATTCGTTTTAACAAAAGCCAATCTTAAAACTAAATGTGACAAGCCTGTCGAAGTGAGTTTCTTCTTAAAAACCTAGTCTTCGACAGGCTCAGCCAGACATTCGTTTTCATAAATGTCATAGAGCTTAATATCATATATTTAGACCAAAAATTCATCATCAATTCATCTATGACACTACCGATAAAAAAGCAATGGCTTTATCAGGAAAATCGGTAAACACACCATCTACATTTGCATCAATTAAAAGTGTTTGCATCATTTCTTCAAAACTAGCAAATTCATCTAAATCGTCTGCTCTAAAGGTATAAGGATGTACCTGTAAACCAAGCGCATGAGCTTCAGAAATTAATGGAGTAAACATACATTTTTTTCCTATTTTTTTGTCTATGAGTTGTTTGTACCAAGGACCAATAGCGTCTGCATAACTAGCAAAATGCTTTAGTTGTTTGGTTTCTTTTTGAAATTTTATAAGTTGTACTAAAAATAATTCTGATTTTAAATCTGTTCTAATTCGTTCTAGTTCTTTCGCATCAAAACACTGCAGCATACAATTGTCTTTTTTTGTTTTGTAGCCGTAATTTGTCAAAATTTTTAAGACAATTTCTGTTAGATTTTTTCCTTCTTTTTGATGAAAAGCAGGCTCTTTAATTTCTGGATAAATTCCAATATTTTTTCCTGTAGATGTATTTAAACCTTGAATTAATTGAATTTCTTGTTCAAAAGAATGCAACTCAAACTTTCCTTTATTTTTTGGAAAACGATTTGGATATACTTGTTTGCCTGTTTTAGGGTAAAATCGTTCAATAACGTTTAACCTTTGTAACTCTTCAAAAGTAAAATCAATTACATAGTATCTGCCATCTTTTCGTTTTCTATTCGCAAATTTTTCAGCAACATTGGTTACATCATCCAAATAAATATCATGGATTACTATAGGAATATTGTCTTTACTCAAAACCAAATCTTGCTCAATAAAATCAGGATTCATTGTGTATGCCATCGCTTTCGATTCCATAGTATGTTCAGGCAAATATCCTGAAGCACCTCTATGAGCAATGACAATTTTTTTATTCATTTGAGTTCGTTCTGTGTGAATTTAAAAAATGCGTGTATAAGATTTTGTTGTATTTTTTTGCTAGCGTATTGCTTCTTCATTTACAAGGGAGTATGCTCCCTTGTTACTTCTTTTGTGCTTAAATAAAACTCTTCGTAGGTCTGCAATAAACTCATTAAAGCAGCAATCAAATCTTTTGTTTCTAACAAGACGCTAAAGTATAATGTTGTGTTTTTAGGGCTTGTTTCATCTGTTCTAATTCTTGCTACTTGCTTTTCAATAGAGGCTGAAACATCATTTAACAACGCTTGTTTTTCAACTAAAATAGCATCTAAATCGTCAAAAGTCCTTTTTTCAAAAACATCACTAATTTTTTGTAATAATACGGTCAATTGATTGTCTATTTCTTTTAAGTCTTTTAGTTGAGGTTTCTTTAAATTTTTGTGATTGTTATTTACGTGTTTGTAACTAGCTCTAGAAATATAACTAATGGATTGTGCTACATCTTGCAAATATCCTAACACCATAAGGTAAAATCTACTTGCTTGTACAGAAGTGTCGTCCAACGATTTTATAAAATAGAAAACTCCGTCTTTTAATCCGTCAATCTCATCATTTAATTTTCCAACATGTTTGTCTGTTTTACGCAATTTATTCAAATCGTGTTTCGCCAAATCATCTACAACATTGGTGTATAATTTGTTTACACGAGTAGCCACTCCCGCAATGTGATCTGAACTTTCTTCAATTACTCCATTTATGGTAATTAACTCGGCTCTTTCTATATGTACTTGTTTTTTTACTTCTTCCGATTTTCTTCTGTGGATTAAAGAATTTCTTCCAATTAAAAGTGCAACAACTGCTAATAAAACAGGAATCATCACCATATCCCAACTAATTAGATATGCCACTAAAGCGGCTGCTAAAAATGCTGTAATTGCGGTTAAAAACCAACCGCCAATTACATTAATGACACCTGCAACTCTATATACTGCGCTTTCCCTACCCCAGGCTCTATCTGCTAAAGACGTACCCATTGCTACCATAAATGTTACATAGGTTGTAGATAATGGTAGTTTCATAGACGTTGCAATGGAGATTAAAATACCCGCAACAACTAAATTTACGGATGCCCTTACCATATCAAAAGCAGGCAATTCATAGGTCTTGTCTTTTGGTAATTTTACAACAGGTTTTTGAAATTTTGAATCGACAAAAGCGAGTATTTTTTTAGGGAAAAGCACACTGATTCCAGCATTGATTCCCATAGCAGTTCTTACTACTATTCTTGATAATGGGTTGGGTTTAAATTTCTCATATCCATCTCCTTGTCTAGATAAATCAATACCCGTTTTTATGACATTTTTTGCTTTGCTTGATGTCCATAAAGTAAGAACCATAATACCTCCAGCAACTAATAATAGCCAAACATTTGAAGGTACTTTTTTAGCTAAAACGCCCATTGTAAAAGCTTCTGGACCTACATTAGCTGTATTGATTAATGGATCATTCAATGCTTGGTAAGAATTCCATGCTGCCACAGGTACACCAATAAAGTTGACCAAGTCATTTCCTGAAAATGCCATCGCTAAAGAGAAGGTTCCAATACCAATAATTAATTTAAGAATATTTACTTTGAATGCTTTTATCAACACTTGAGATATTAAACTCCAAACAACAAAACTTCCTGCAATAATTAATAAAGTATTACCTTCAATTAGATATTTTACATTTTGGTAAAAAGGAGTTCCTTTCATTCCTTTTATGATAATAAAATAGGTAATTGCAGTGATTGCAAAACCACCAAATAGAGCATTGATATAGGTGGCTCTTTTTTCAAAATTAAACGAATAAATCAATCTCGAAATAAATTGTACAATGGCACCCACTGAAAAAGCGACCACTACGGAAAGTAATATTCCATTGATGATTTCTAACGCTTTTTTATGGTTGATATAATTCCAAATATCAATAATAGATTGAGAATCGTTTGCTGCTATTTTAATGAATGAAATGCACACGGCAGCTCCAAGTAATTCAAACACAATAGAAACCGTGGTAGATGTTGGCATTCCTAATGAATTAAAGACATCTAATAATAAAATATCGGTAATCATTACTGCCATAAAAATGAACATAATGTCTTGAAAAACAAACATATTAGGATTAAAAATTCCTTTACGTGCCACTTCCATCATTCCGCTAGAAGTAATTGCTCCAAAAAACACTCCTAAACTAGCAATAATCATAATATTTCTAACGGATATTGCTTTTGAGCCAATGGCTGAATTTAGAAAATTAACAGCATCATTGCTCACTCCTACTACCAAATCGACTACAGCTAAAACAGCCAAAGCGACAAGCATTAAAATATACGGATCTCCCATTTTTTATTGTTTTTTATTTTTTTGTGTAATTGAGACCTTTCAGGTTTTTGAAACCTGAAAGGTATTGATAACAAAAGACTTACAAGATTTTAAATCAATGATACTTATTTTTTTTGTCATGTACTTAAGTTGAATTGTGTACAGTTAAACAATTACACAACTCAACAACTTCTAAAAATGAATATCTACTTGCAATCTATATAGTAATTGATTTGTGTTATCTGCCAAATCTAAATAACTCAAATCTGTTTGTACTTTTAATTTATGTCCTAAAATATATTTAGACAATCCTAATGTATATTGGTTTTCTGAACCTTTTCCAGTAATGTTTTTATCCCAATCTATATGAGTATATCTTCCTGAAACTTCTAGTGTTTTAGACAATAAATAACCTGTTTGCAAATTTAAGGCACTACCAACTTGTACTACATCGCCTGTTAAGGTTCCATCAGAATTTTTAGCATACGGATCTTCAGCATCTCTGTATGCGTATTCTGCCATCAGTGAAAAACCTTTGTGTTTATACATAGCATCTGCAAAAAATGTAGAAATATTTGTTGTATAAAAGCCAGTATCATTGGTCATATAAGGCCCTAGATTAGATCTGTTTTTTACAGCATCGTTATTAAAATCATAGGTAAATCCAACCGCTAATTTAGGGTCTTTTTCAAATTTTAAATCGCTTCCTCTATAATCTCCTTTACTTACAAAATTTCCAAAAGGCAATAATTCAATTCTACCTGTGTATTGATGACCTCCAAGGTTTCCTGTAGTTACATTCCTACCTTCACCTTGAGAAATTGCAAACATTTCTCTTATGATAAAATCATCCGAAAGTTGAAGATGATGTCTTAACTGGAAACCCATATCACGATCAATATTAAATCGACTATTTAATAAGGAACGATCTACCTGCTGCAAGTCTCCTGATGAAATGACCCGCTCTCTATTTCCAGGTAATTTTGTTTGACCAAACCATAATACAAAATTTCCAGAAAAATTCCATTTTACAACGGCGTCTAAAATATATTTTGGTGCATCGTTTGTAAATGAAGTGGCTTTGCCAATATCTCTATTAGACAACCCTAATTCTAATTTATAAGTCAATTTTTTTGAATATGCAAAACCACTAAATTTTAGACGAGCTCTTCTAACAAGCATATTCGATTTAGGATTCGACAATCCATTATCTGCATCCCATTGTGAAGTCCCTAAAAACTGCATTCTTGCACTAATATTCATCGAAAAAGTACTGTCTTTTCCAATCAAATTAAAAAGTCCTTTTCCAAATTTTGGTGTGTATGTTTCTTGTGCTTGAGCGTTTATTCCCAAGAAAAAAATGGTACTTATAGTTGTAAGAAATAATCTATACTTCATAAAATATGATTCATTTTTATCAAATACAAATAACTCATCTCTATGTTAAGTTAATGTATCTAAATCTTTATTTAAAAGATAATAATACATATACTCAAAACAAATAATTTTTCGGTTTTTATACTTGTTCTTTTTTCCTTTCTCTGCGTTAAAATTTTAAACCGTAACTAAGCTATGCTTGAAAATTTTGTCTTGATAAAGAAAAAAATAACTACCTCTAAAATTCCAAAAACCTATTTGTTTTGAGTATATTTGTAATGAATTTAAAAAATCAAAAATTATGGCAGTATTAAAAGTTATTGAAATATTAGCAAATTCAGAAAAAAGTTGGGAAGACGCTACTAAAAAAGCAGTTAAACATGCAGGAAAATCAGTGAAAAACATTAAATCAGCTTTTGTACAATCGCAAAGTGCAGTTGTAAATGACAATGAGGTTACTGAATTTAGAGTAAACCTAAAAATTACTTTTGAAGTAAACTAATTTTACTAGGTGTACAGCCACTATTATAAAAGTAATCAAGGTAATTAGGTCTAAAAATATTTAGGATTTTTGTCTAAATCATTTACCACATAGATACTGTGTTAATTCCCAACAAAAAGTCTATATTTTTTTATACCTTGCATATCTAAAACGGCTTTAAGCTAGTTTCTAAAGAGCAATTTGCATTTTTAATGCATTTGCTCTTTTTTCTTGCTCATAATTTTGATGGAACACTGTTTTATTTTTATGTATCACAACACACCCAACATACACCTAACCCCCTACCTCTCTCTTTATCAAATCAATAACCCAATCTTTTTTAGAATCTTCCCAAGTTTTAAATTGTTTGTAAAATTCTTCTTTGTCATACCAATATAAAAACAAAATATCTTTTGGAGCGATATTTACCAAAAGTTTCCAAATTAAATCTTGATGATTTGCTCTTAATGACGAATGTGGATTGTGCAACGAAAAGTAAAATTGCTGATCTACAATATCTTTTATTTTTGTTTGAGCATTCATTTCTCTTTTCTCTAAATACCGCTCTACACTCATTATTTTTTTACGAACCTCTATGGGCGTTTTGTTTAAATAACTTTTAAACAACATTTTATCTTCCAAAATATCTTTTATGGAATGTTGAGTTTCGTTTAGGTGTTCAGAAAATGTAAATTTCTTTACTCTATCATAACGTTTTGTACTGATTTCATTCTTTAAATCTGATTCTATAATTAGATGATCTCGCAATTGTTCTATCAACTCTGGTTGCGAAATATGAAACATTAATACATCATACGTTGTATCATTTATAGCTTCTTTGTAAGTTTCTTTCTCTTCAAAAATTAAAATTGGAGAAATGAAATTACGAAGTAAATAAATTCCTCCAAAAGCCTTTGTGTAAAAGGAATCTGTAGTAAAAGTTATGGGTTCTAAATGGACATCTCTATCTCTTAAATCGCCATATTTTTTTGCTGATGTCAAGATTTGTTGATGAATGTTTTCATCTATAAAATTAGTGTCTTTTCTAAAGGTTTCAACCAATTGTAATTGTGTTTTCTTTGCTTTTTCTAAATCATCTATCAAACGAAAACTAACCACAACATCTTTGTATTTTAATACATCTAAAGGTTCATAAAAAGCATCAATGTTTTGGTCAAAATCTATACAAATTGCTGAATCTCTAGTAATATTTTCAATTTTCTTTTCATAGGTTTTAAAAACCAATTTCATCAATTCTCTGTCGTAAGAATGAAATGGATTATATACAGGCAATCCTTTTTGTAGTGGCGTAATGATAATACAATGTGGATTGGCTTCGCCATTATTTAGATAGTGAAGTTCCTTTTTTTCTTCAGCAATTTCTGGACTCCAACCAATGCCGTCTATAGAAAATGATGTCAATTTGGTTTTTGTAAAACCTAATTTTACCAAGCATTTATTATAACGTTCTATGAGTTTTCCGCTTATAGGAATTAGCTCACTTCTATATAAATTGGCTTTTTTTAGTTTATCCATTTTTTAGCCGTTTCTTAAATATCTTAAAAAAATTTTCTGCTGAAACAAACTGAAACAAGTTCAGTGCAAAAGTTCAGCATAAATATATTCATGTTTTTTTAAACGATATCCATTTTTCCTTTCTGCCATTCCATAGGAATCCCTTTAATATTCTATAGGAATTTGAGACGCTTTCAGCGAGACAAACGGAATGGTTAGGTATTACTTTATTTCCACCATCTTGTTTGTCATTCCGAAGGAATCTCTTTGTTATCCTGTATAAATTGTAAGACGATTTCAGCAAGACAAACAGTATTCCAAGTAAAAATTTCAACAGATTTTTTTCTGTAAGAGGATTACGTAAAACAATTATAACCGTACTGGAATATGATTTCTTTTTAATTCCTTTTTCAAATCTGAAATACCGATTTCATCAAAATGAAAAACGCTTGCCGCCAAAGCTGCATCGGATTTTCCTTTTGTAAATGTGTCTATAAAATGTTGCATTGTTCCTGCACCGCCAGAAGCGATAATAGGAATGTTCAATGCTGATGATAATTTTGCTAAAGCATTATTTGCAAAACCTGCTTTGGTGCCGTCGTTATTCATTGAGGTAAATAAAATTTCACCTGCTCCTCGCCTTTCTACTTCTTTTGCCCAATCAAATAAATGGAGTTTTGTAGGTATAGTACCTCCTGCCAAATGCACCGTCCACTCGCCATTAATTTGTTTAGCATCAATGGCAACGACCACACATTGACTTCCAAATTTGTTTGCCAATTCATTGATTAATTCGGGTCTTTTTATTGCCGATGAATTGATAGAAACTTTATCTGCACCACATTTTAATAGGGCATCTACATCTTCTATTGATGAAATTCCACCGCCTACTGTAAAGGGAATATTTATTTGTGCAGCTACTTTTAGCACCATTTCTCTCATCGTTTTTCTTCCTTCTAAAGTGGCAGAGATATCTAAAAAAACCAATTCGTCTGCTCCTAAAAGGGCATATTGTTTTGCTAAAACAACAGGATCTCCTGCATCTATTAAATTCACAAAATTAACTCCTTTAACGGTTCTTCCGTTTTTGATATCCAAACAAGGTATAATTCTTTTTGTTAACATATTTTTAGTTTTTATTGCGAGGAATCTGAGACCTTTCAGGTTTTTGAAACCTGAAAGGTCTTGCAAAAAATTGTATTTTAAATACTGATTTTAAATAAATTGTATACTAATATATTTTTATCATATGCTTAATTCGTTAATATAAAATTTTCTAATTGCTTTAAACTAATTTTGTTTTCATAAATAGCTTTTCCAATAACAACACCTTCACAACCTATTGTTGCCAATTTAGGAAGTTCTTCAAAAGTTGAAATTCCGCCAGAAGCAATTAGTTTTAATGGTTTTGGGTTGTCAGTATTACATTCCTTTAAAATATTTGTATAAACCTTAAAACTAGGCCCTTGCAACATACCGTCTTTTGAAATGTCTGTGCAAATTACATATTCAATTCCTTTTTGTTGATAGTCTTTTATAAACGGAATTAATTCTAAAGCACTTTCTTCTTGCCAACCATTGGTCGCTATTTTTCCTCCTGAATTATTAGGATAAAAATCGGCACCTAAAATAATTTTTTCTGCGCCATATTTTTCAATCCAATTTTCAAAAAGTTCTTTATTTTTAACGGCAATGCTTCCTCCTGTAATTTGATTTGCGCCAGATTTAAAAGCAATTTCTACGTCTTTATCTGATTTTAAACCGCCACCAAAATCAATCTTTAACGTTGTTTTAGAGGCAATGGTTTCCAGTATTTTATAGTTGATAATTCTACTAGCTTTTGCGCCATCTAAATCTACAATATGCAGAAATTCTATGCCTGAATTTTCAAATTGTTTGGCAACTTCAAGAGGATGTTCGTTGTATATTTTTTTAGTCGAATAATCGCCTTTTGTTAGGCGAACACACTTCCCTTTTATGATGTCTATGGCTGGAATTATTTTCATACGTTTTTCTACGAACGGTGTAAAATTAAAGAATATCTAAACTCCCTTTTCCTTCTCTAATTACTTGAGGTTCAGAGGTGGTTACATCTATAACTGTTGATGCCAAATTATCGCCATAACCGCCATCTACCACAACATCTACTAAATGACTCCATTTTTCAAAAATCAATTCTGGATCTGTTGTGTATTCAAGAACATCGTCATCATCATGGATAGAAGTAGATACGATTGGGTTTCCTAAAACTTCAACAATTTTTCTAGCAATATTATTATCGGGTACACGAATACCCACTGTTTTTCTTTTTTTAAATGCTTTTGGCAAAGAGGTACTTCCTGGTAAAATAAAGGTGTAGGGACCTGGTAAAGCCCGTTTTAGTATTTTAAATGTTGCGGTATCTATTTGTTTTACATAATCTGAAAGATGGCTCAAGGTATCACAAACAAAAGAAAAATGGGCTTTTTCTAATTTAACGCCTTTAATTTTTGCAATTTTTTCTAGTGCTTTTGTATTTGTAATATCGCAACCCAAACCATATACGGTATCTGTTGGATAGATAATTAATCCACCTTTTTGTAAAATTTTTACAATTTTATCAACCTCTTTTTGATTAGGGTTTTCGTTATATAGTTTGATAAATGTTGCCATTTGTTGTTTCGGGTTTCGGGTTTCAAGTTTTTTGTTTCAAGTTCCAGTGATGACTGCTTACCGCCACTGAAAACTGTTACTAAAATTTTAACTTTTCTCTACCAATCTAAATCCCTCTCCGTGAATGTTTAAAATCTCAACACTGTCGTCATCTTTTATATATTTACGAAGTTTTGCAATATACACATCCATACTACGTGAGGTAAAAT
>JBMYWO010000040.1:0-14403 GCA_049607505.1 Polaribacter sp. | reverse complement strand
TAGTTAACTTGTAAGGCTATTTTATGAAGCGCAAAATTTTAATTGTTGATGATGAACCCAACATCCTAATGTCACTAGAATACGCTTTTAAAAAGCAAGATTTTCAGGTGTTTATAGCAAGAGATGGTAGTGAAGCATTAGAAATACTGAAAAATAATATTCCACATATTGTTTTGCTAGATATAATGATGCCTAATATAGACGGGTATCAAACCTTAAAATATATTAAAAACACAACAGGCTTAGAAGCTATAAAAGTAGTTTTCTTAACCGCAAAAAATAAAATTTCAGATATTGAAAAAGGTTTAAAACTTGGAGCAGATAAATATTTATCCAAACCTTTTTCAGTAAAAAAAATAATTTTAGAAATTCTAGAACTTATATAAGACCTTTCAGGTTTTTAAAACCTGAAAGGTTTCAAAGCATTGATTTTAAATAAACTATACATTTATTTTTTATCATATACTTAAGTCTTTTTTAATAAAATATTGGTTTTGTGTGCAAACAAACAATGTTTAATTAAATTTCTAAGACGTGAATTTTCGAATAAACCCGCAAGCATCAGATATTATTATTACTATCTATGTTATAGTAACCTTATTCTACAGAATAAAGTTTGAAAGCGAAACAGGCGTAACCCCGTTACAATCTCTTGTAATAGGTATATGCCTTATTGCTATGCCTTGGTCTCTTATTAAGCTAAAGGTACTTAATCCTAATTGGTTCGGTCTGTTTAATGTTAAAACCCCGAAACAATGAATTATTCAGCTTTTTACAAAGAAAGCATTGAGCATCCAAAACGTTTTTGGCAATCTCAAGCAAACCAATTAGAATGGTACAAAGACCCTAAAACCATTTTGTCTAAAGACAAATATGACTACGACCAATGGTTTGAAGATGGCAAACTCAACTTGAGTTATTTGTGTATAGACAAACATATTGAAGACGGATTTGGTGAGCAAAATGCTATCATTTACGATTCACCAGTAACCAATACCAAACAGCATATCACCTTTCATCAGTTGCACCAAGAAGTTTCCAAATTAGCTGGAGGATTACAGCGTTTAGGACTTAAAAAAGGAGATACAGCCATTATCTATATGCCTATGATTCCGCAGGCAATTTATGCAATGTTGGCTTGTGTCAGAATTGGTGTCATACATTCCGTAGTATTTGGTGGTTTTGCACCCCACGAATTAGCCATTCGTATAGACGATTGCAAACCCAAAGCCATTATTACGGCTTCAAACGGAGTAGAAGTAAAACGCATTATTCCTTACAAACCTTTTGTTGACGAAGCGATTGAAAAGGCCAAAAGCAAACCAGAACACGTGATTATTTTTGACAGACAACAAGGCGTTGAAATTCCAAAAAAATCATACAATGTTGATTATACAAAATTAGTTAAAGAATCAACACCTATCGAACCTATTCCGATTGCATCTATACATCCATCATATATTTTATATACTTCTGGAACCACAGGTACGCCAAAAGGTATTATTAGAGATACAGGGGGCTATGCCACTGCCTTAAAATTTTCTATGAAATATATTTATGGAGTGGACGAAGGAGATACCTTTTGGGCAGCAAGTGATGTAGGTTGGGTTGTAGGACACAGCTATATTGTATATGGACCACTCATCAATAGAAATACAACCGTTCTCTTTGAAGGAAAGCCTATAAAAACACCAGATGCTTCAACCTTTTGGCGTGTGATTAGTGAGCATAATGTAAAAGTGATGTTTACAGCACCTACGGCCATTAGGGCTATTAAAAAAGAAGACCCAAATGCTGAATTGCTAAAACAATTTGATATGTCTTGTTTAAACTATCAGTTTTTAGCAGGCGAACGTTGCGATGTAGCAACTTTAAACTGGACGGAAGAAAAGCTAAAAGTACCCGTCATTGACCATTGGTGGCAAACAGAAAGTGGTTGGCCTATGCTATCCAATATGGTGGGTGTGAAATTGCAACCCATAAAACCAGGTTCGGCAAGTTTTGCTGTTTGTGGTTATGACATTCAAATACTAAATGAAGCAGGAGAAGAAGTTGAAGCAGGGGTAGAAGGATATGTTGCGGTAAAATTACCATTACCACCAGGAACGTTAAGCAATCTTTGGGGAAATCCAAAGCGATTTAAGTCAGGCTATTTAGACCGTTTTCCAGGCTATTATTTTTCAGGAGATGGTGGCTATAAAGATGAAGATGGCTATGTGTTTATCACTGGGCGTGTGGACGATATCATCAATGTAGCAGGACACAGATTGTCTACAGCAGAAATGGAAGAAATTGTAGCTTCACATTCGTCTGTTGCCGAATGTGCCGTGTTTGGTGTGCATTGCGATTTAAAAGGGCAAAAACCATTAGGACTCATCGTCTTAAAATCTGGCGAAGTTTCTAAAGACAATAGCATTCAAAATGAAATCGTTCAAGACGTACGCAAAGAAATAGGCGCAGTAGCCTCCTTTAGAGATGTACTCATTGTGAAACGATTGCCCAAAACACGTTCAGGAAAAATTCTGCGAAAATTACTGCGTAATATTGCTGATGAACAACAATTTAACATTCCATCAACTATTGATGACGTGGCAATCATAGACGAAATTAAAATAATATACCAAACCCAAAGTATTGGAATTCATAAATCATAAAAACAAATCATAAAAACAATTTATAATGAGCAATTATCACATAAAACATTTAGAAGAATATTATCAAGTATATAGAAAATCCGTTAGAAATCCAGAAAATTTTTGGGAAGAAATAGCCGAAGAACATTTTTTATGGCGAAAAAAATGGGACACCGTTTTAGATTGGGATTTTACAAAACCAGAAGTAAAATGGTTTGAAGGTGCAAAACTAAACATTACAGAAAATTGTATTGATAGACATTTGGCTACACGAGGCGATAAAACAGCCATATTGTTTGAACCCAATGACCCAAAAGAAGAAGCCCAGCATATTAGCTATAAACAATTGTACCATCGTGTAAATAAATTTGCAAATGTCCTTAAAGACAAAGGAGTCAAAAAAGGCGATCGTGTGTGTATTTATGTACCTATGATTCCTGAATTGGCTATTTCCGTGTTGGCTTGTGCAAGAATTGGTGCCATACATTCTGTGGTTTTTGCAGGCTTTTCATCTACAGCATTATCTACTAGAATTAATGATAGTGATTGTAAAATGGTTATCACATCAGATGGTTCCTATCGTGGTGCAAAAACCATAGATTTAAAAGGTATTGTTGATGACGCACTAGAAGACTGTGATTGTGTAGAAACCGTTTTAGTAGCCAAACGAATTAATTCTGAAATCACCATGAAAGAAGGGCGTGACGAATGGTTGCAACCATTATTAGACAAAGCTTCAGACGAACTTACGGCAACTGTTATGGATGCTGAAGATCCTCTATTTATTTTATATACCTCTGGTTCTACAGGAATGCCAAAAGGAATGGTACACACAACCGCAGGATATATGGTCTATACAGCATATACCTTTAAAAACGCATTTCAGTACAAAGAAAATGATGTGTATTGGTGTACTGCAGATATTGGTTGGATTACAGGACACAGCTATATTGTATATGGTCCTTTAGCAAATGGTGCCACCACAGTAATGTTTGAAGGTGTACCAAGCTATCCAGATTTTGGACGCTTTTGGGACATTGTAGAAAAACACAAAGTCAATCAATTTTATACAGCACCTACGGCCATTAGAGCCTTGGCAAAACAAGGTGTTGAGTTGGTAGAAAAATATGATTTATCTTCACTTAAAGTGTTAGGTTCTGTTGGCGAACCGATCAATGAAGAGGCTTGGCATTGGTATAATGATACTATTGGAAAAGGCAAAAGCCCGATTATAGATTCTTGGTGGCAAACCGAAACAGGAGGTATTATGATTACGCCAATTCCGTATGTAACACCCACAAAACCAACGTATGCAACATTACCCTTTATAGGTATTCAACCTTGTTTGATGGATGAAAATGGAGAGGAACTTAAAGGCAAACAAGTAGAAGGACGTTTATCAATTAAATTTCCTTGGCCAAGTATTGCACGAACTATTTGGGGAAATCATCAACGATATAAAGACACCTATTTCTCGGCATATGAGAATATGTATTTTACAGGTGATGGCGCATTGCGTGATGAAGTTGGCTATTACCGAATAACAGGACGTGTTGATGATGTGATTATTGTTTCTGGTCATAATCTCGGAACAGCACCCATAGAAGATGCCATTAATGAACATCCAGCAGTTGCAGAAAGTGCCATTGTAGGTTTTCCGCATGATGTAAAAGGAAGCGCATTGTATGGTTATATTACCTTAAAAGATGCAGGAGAAGGCAGAAACCACGACAACCTTCGTAAAGAAATCAATCAACTTATTTCCGATCGTATTGGTCCCATTGCTAAATTGGATAAAATTCAGTTTACCAATGGATTACCAAAAACCCGTTCTGGAAAAATTATGCGCCGTATTTTAAGAAAAATAGCGAGTAAAGATACAAGTAATTTAGGAGATACAAGTACGCTTTTAAACCCTGAATGTGTTCAAGATATTATGGATAATGTTTTGTAGATAGATTTATCTAGACATCATAAACTGAATCTAGAATTCCTCAAGGCAACGCTTTGAGGAATTTTTTTCGATTAAATTTTTAAATTATTTGAATTCAGAGTAATTTTGATTTTATAGAACAACCATTTTTAAATCAATTAGATTGCATTTAATTTTTGATAAAATAATAAATAGTTACAAAAAAAAATTGCCTTTTGCTGTATATAGAAAACCAAATTCTGATCTTGTTTCTGGTTTTTTTCAACAAAACGACACCTTATTTTGTACAGAAAATTATACAGAAAGTGGATTTGTTTTTGCTCCTTTTGATGATAAAAACGATGCGGTTTTGATCCCTGAAAACGAATCAACGTTTTTAGAAGAAGAGGTTTGTTTTTATTCTGATTTTAATACAATCACTGATTTTGTAGAGGATGAAATTGCTAAAGAAAAGTATATTTCTTTAATTGAAAAAGCAATTGAAAATATACACAAAAAGCAATTTGAAAAAGTAGTCCTTTCAAGAGAAGAACGTATTAAAATAGAAGATTTTAATATTTTAGAAACCTACCAAAAACTATTGCAAAAATATACTAATGCTTTTGTATATGTTTGGTATCATCCAAAAGTAGGTTTGTGGTTGGGTGCAACACCAGAAACGTTGTTAAACATTTCTGATAATTCTTTTGAAACCATGTCTTTAGCAGGAACACAAGTCTATAAAGAAACTAAAAATATAACTTGGAAGGATAAAGAAATTCAAGAGCAACAATTGGTTACAGAGTTTATAAAAAGTCAATTATTACCAATAACTTCTACATTAAAAATAAACAAAAAAGAAACTATAAAAGCAGGAAATTTAGTACACTTAAAAACAAAGATTTCTGGAATACTCATCACTCAAAACTCATCACTCAAAACTTTAATAAAGGCATTGCATCCTACACCTGCTGTTTGTGGTTTGCCAAGAGAAATCACAAAAGATTTTATTTTAAAACACGAAAATTATGAAAGAACTTTTTATACAGGTTTTTTAGGTGAGTTGAATATTCAAGGTTCAAAGTTTAGAGTTCAAAGTTCATCACTTTTTGTAAACTTGCGTTGTATGAAAATTGAAAACAATCGTGTACAAATGTATGTTGGTGGCGGAATTACGAAAGACAGTGATACAGAAAGAGAGTGGGAGGAAACCGTTGCAAAAAGTAAGGTCATGAAGTCTGTTTTGTAATTTGTTATGTTTTTAAACAACACAATTTGCGAGACACTACCATCCATATCCATTAAAACCATAAAAAAAGCCTCATCAGAATGATGAGGCTTTTGATTGAGTTATTTTATTATTAAGTACTAATTCGTAACTTTAATTTCTACTCTTCTGTTATTAGATCTACCATCTCTTGTTTTATTGGTATCAATAGGAAAACCTTCTCCATATCCTGCAGCTTCTAATCTACTGCTAGTAATACCTTTTCTAACTAAATAATCTCTAACAGCAATTGCTCTTTTTTCAGATAATCTTAAGTTAGAATCAGCTCTACCAGAACTATCTGTATGACCTCCAATAGCAAATGTAGCTTTAGGATATTTAATCATAATGTCAGCAATTGCATCTAATTTTCTAGTAATTCCTGGCTTGAAAGAAGCTCTACCAGTGTTAAATAAGATTGTTTTTGCTGCAAAGTTAATAGCATTTACTGCATCGTCTATAATTACTTTTTCTGGACATCCAGCTTCTGACGGTACACCCGCAACAGTAGGACATTCATCATCTTTATCTAAAACGCCATCTCCATCTCCATCTGGCCAAGGGCAACCTGAATTTCCAGCAGGACCTACTACAGAAACACATTTGTCATATTTATCTACAACACCATCTCCGTCAGTATCAGGACATCCCTTATTTGCTTTTGTTCCTTTAGAGTTAGGACACATATCATCTTTGTCAGCTACACCATCTCCATCTCCATCTGGGCAACCATTCATTGAAGCTAAACCTGATACATTTGGACAAGCATCATCACCATCTTGTATTCCATCTCCGTCTGCATCTGGACAACCATTAAATTCTTTTAAACCAGCAACTTCTGGACAAGCATCTTTGTCATCATAGATACCATCACCGTCAGTATCTTTTCCACCAAATCTAAATACTAAACCAAGAGAGTGTTGAAATACATTGGTTCCGCCAAAATTTCCTTTATAGGCTGATTGATAATTCAACCCTAGACTTTTATTAAACCATGCGTTAAAACCTATAGCACCTGTAAGTACAACTGCTGACTTATTTTGAAATAAATTTGATTTAATATCTACAGACTGATAGCCTCCTCCTAGACCAATATACGGATCAAACCAACCCGTATCACCAATGATCTTATTTACATCGTATTTAAAAAGGGCATCTATAGAAAAATACAAGGCATCAGCATCATCTACAGCGATAAATGTACCTATCTTATTTATAGTTCCTGCTAATTGAAAAGAGAACCCTTTATTTAAATATCTGTCCATAGAAATTCTTGAAATAGAAGGAATAGTATTAGCTGGCCATTCTCTTGTACCAACAAAATCCTCAAGAAAATCACCTATACCGCTACCATTAAGCCTTTCTACATCTACTGTATTAATACCAAATCCTATTACCCAAGGATTGTCCGCATCTTGTGCGCTAACATTAAACGATGCTAAAGTAATCAAAGCAATTGCAATCAATTTTAATTGTTTCATTTTATATAGTTTTAATTAAAAGTTCATTATTATAATTCTGTAAAAATAAGTGGTTAAAACTTATTTACAAAGACAAATCTACAAAAAATTATAGAAAAGGTAGTTTTTTTAATTTATTCTAAATAATTTTAAATTCCTTTCTTATCTTTTTATCAATCATTTTACAGATAGCTTATTATCTCTTTTTGTTTCTATTTTATGTTTCATTAAATTGAGTCTATAAAAAGCAAAAAACCCGATTTCAATGAAGAAACCGAGTTCAAATTATGAAAATCAATCAACCTTTAATTTTCATGTTCTTTTTGCTTTAACTCTTTCTTTTTTTTCGTTTTTATTTTTTTCATTCTATATTTTTTCATCTTTCCCATTCTTCCTTTTTTCATTTTTTTAAACTTGGCATACTGCTCATCATTTAGAATACGTTTCATATTGTTTTGCATCGCAATTTCTTTGTCTAAATGCTCATTTACTTTTGCGTAACGCTCATCAGCAGATAATTTTTTACCTTCTTTTTTAGCCACTTTCATTTTTTTGAAATGTGCTTTTCTATCAGTAATTTTAGTAGCAATTAGTGATCTTATTTGACGTTGTTGAGCATCTGTTAAATCTAATGCTAGCGTTAATTTTTTTACCGCCAATGTAGTTTGTTGTTCTACTGAAAGTTCTGAACCTTTCATTTTTTTGCCCCTTTTTTGCGCTTGTGCAACAAGTGTAAAAGCAAAGACTACAACTAAAATACTTACTATTTTTTTTATGTTCTTCATTGTTTATTGTTTTTTATATTTCTTTGACAGCACAATTTAGAAAAGGTTTAAATTTGCCTTTTTATTTAACACTCGTTTAACATTTTTAGATTATGAAACAATTTCTTTGGTTATTGTTCTTTATTCCCTTTTTTATAACAGCTCAAGATAGTATTCGTGTAGATTTAAGCAATCCTAATGCAACTATTTATACACATTTATATTTCTTACAATCAGATTCGTATCAACCTAAAAAAGCAGCAAAAACAATTTTAGGATTCAAAGAAGAAATAGCCATAAAAAAAGCCATAAAAATTAAAAAGATTTTAGACGGAAAAGGACTGTTTGTAGATTTTGATAAAGTGCCTACAAATGCCAATTATAAAGATACAATTGGCTATGCTTCTTATGATAGATACATTTTATTTCCTCAAAAAATGCCACAGATTTATGTTGAAAAAATAGCAGGAAAATGGTATTATTCTTCCGAAACTGTAGCAAAAATAGACGCTTTATACAAAGACGTTTTTCCTTGGTATGTTGAAAAATTGCAAAAGATAATTCCTGTTTCGGGTCATAAAAAAGTATTAGGATTAGAATTGTGGCAGCTTATTGGTTTGCTGTTATTAGTAATTTTAGCCTACATTTTATTTTTAATAATAAAAAGAATTGCCTTTTTTGTACTGCGTAGAATTCAACATCAAATTACAAAAAACACGAATTTTAATGTAAACAAAGAGCTTAAAAAATTAGCGCACCCCATAAGTTTATTGGCAACAGCAAGTTTTGTTGATACTTTTTTTCCTTCCCTTCAATTTAGTTTAAACATAAATACGTGGGTGTTTTTGACTCTAGATATTGCTACCACTGTTTTTTGGATTTACGTTTTCCTAAAATTAGTAAAAGTAATGATGAGTATTTATGCTGAATTTACAGAAAGAACACATAGCAGATTGGATGATCAACTAGTGCCTATTTTGCATAATTTTTTAACAGGAATTGTCCTTGTTTTAGGAACTTTTAAATTATTAAATCTTTTTGGGGTAAATACAACTACCCTAGTTGCAGGTGCTACTATTGGTGGGTTAGCTTTTGCCTTGGCATCTCAAGACACGGTAAAAAATCTGATAGGAACTATTATGATTTTTCTTGACAAACCTTTTCATATAGAAGATTGGATTGAAGCAGGAGAAGTGGTGGGTACTGTAGAAAAAGTTGGTTTTAGATCTACAAGAGTGCGTGCTGCTGATACCTCTATTTATCAAATTCCGAACAGTAAATTGTCTGAAATCGTTATTAACAATAAAGGTTTGCGTTTGTTTAGGCGTTACAATACCAATTTAGGTTTGCGCTATGATACGCCACCAGCATTAATTGAAGCTTTTGTAAAAGGCGTTAGAGAATTGATTATTGCGCATCCAGAAACACGTTCGGATTCGTATAATGTAGAGTTTACAGGTTTTGGAGATTCTGCCCTTTTAATTATGGTAAATGTATATTTTAAAAGTTTAGCTTGGGGTATAGAACAATCTTCCAAACACAGATTGCACATTGCTATTGTAAAATTGGCAAAAGAATTGGGTGTAGATTTTGCATTTCCGTCAACAACCGTTAGCATTGAGCAATTTCCAGAGAAAAAAAGTATCCATTTAAAATACGATACAAATCAAGAAAGGTTAACGGCTTCTATACAAAAAGTGGTGGATGAGTTTGCTAGCCAAAATTCCATAGAGAAAACATCATAAATCAGTGTAAAAACTATTTGTTTTGAGTCTAAATTTAACGAGAATTAAATCTTCTTCATCTGTTTTTTCATCATTTGCATTTGCTCTTTTAGCATACCGTGTTTGTCTAATTTTTTAGCCTCAGCCATTAAATTAGTGGCTTCACGTTTACGCCTTTTGGTCATAGCGATTCCTGCCAATTGTAATTTTGCCATTGCCAAATCGTGATTCATAGACAGGCCCAATTTTACAGCTTTACGTAAGTATTTTTCTGCTTGCGTAATATTGGTTTGGCTCAACATAATGCCATGTAAATAGTTATAATACCCTTGTTGTTTTAGGGTTAATGCAGTTGCTGGATTTTTTATATATCCTAACCATTTTTGTGCTGCGGGAAAATTTTGTTTGCGCAATTGTAAAAAAGCCAATAAAATAAATTCATTTTTAAAATAGAATAAAACAAAAATTCCAGCTAATAATAAGATGGAAATTCCATTCATAATATTTCCTTTACTAAATTCATATACAGCCCATAGGGTAATTAAAACAACTAAAACTAACTTTATATTTTTATTGAACATATTTTTTCTAATAAATTAAGATGAAAATAGCAAAAATACATTTTCTATTAAAAATGCTTCCCTACTTTTTGATAATATTTTTTGTATTTAATCCATGCAAATGTTCCTAAAACGGTAACAAAACCAACGGAATAATAGACCGAAGTTGGGGTAATCACTCTATCGCCACTCGCATAAGAATGCAGTCCAGAGAGGTAAAAATTTACTCCAAAATAGGTCATCATTATAGAAGCGTAGGCAATCACAGCCCATAAATTAAACGTAAATCTTCCTCGCAAACCAGGAATCAAACGTAAATGCAATACAAAAGCATAGACCATAATAGAGATTAATGCCCAAGTTTCTTTAGGATCCCAACCCCAATAACGCCCCCAACTTTCGTTGGCCCACATGCCTCCAAGAAAATTACCAATGGTCAACATCACCAAACCTACAGTTACTGTCATTTCATTAATAATGGTAATTTCTTTAATATTGACACCCATTTTCTTTTTGTTTTTTTTATTAGTAAAAACTATTAAAAAGAGGGAAACAATTCCTAAAATCATTCCTAAAGAAAGTGGCCCATAACTGGCAACAATAATAGAAGTATGCACTAAGAGCCACCAAGAATTTAAAACAGGTTGTAAGTTTGCAATTTCTGGGTCTAACCAATTTTGGTGTGCAAAACCTAGCATAATTGATACCAAAAAAGTAGTAGCTGCAATTGTTAGCGTGGATTTTCTTCCTATAAAAAGACCAAACAGCATCGTTGACCAAGCAACAAATATGATAGATTCATAAGCATTACTCCAAGGCGCATTTCCACTGATATACCATCTCGCTCCTAAACTAAAGGTATGCAGTGTAAATAAGGCAACAACGCCACCAATTAAAGCTTTTACTAAAGTGTTAACCCATTTTTTAGTATTAAAAATTTCAACAAAAACAAAAATGAGAAGAAATATACTTAAGTAACCATAATATTTAGCCAGTTTTTGGAAAGGTTGAATTTTATTATATGAAATTTCTAACTCAATTTGTTTCTCTTCAGGATAAACTGCCGCACCATATTTTTGTTGAAATTTTTTAATGCCTTCTAAAATCTGATTTGCCTCTTTATAATTTTTCGTCCTTTTAGCTTTTTGTAATAATTGAATATACACGGGCAAAGACTGTCTTACAAAAACAGAATCAGTGCCTTTAAAACCAGCTTTTAAAGTTTCTGGTTGCGAAACCCATTTGTTATTTTCATCATTTGGAATAGGGTAAATTTTTAAAATATTACCGCTTAAAGCACCAGAGAATAACCAAATTCTTCGACCAATTTTAATCACATCTTTTTCAAACTTATCTTGAATGTTTTTCTTTTGAGCCTCAACAATGTAAATATCTATTTTTGATTGCCCTTTTGTATCATAAAAATCAGATAGACGCGCATATTTGGTGTCTTTGGCTACGCCTAAAATTTCCCTAATTTTAGTGTTTCCTTTTTCTAAATAAATAATCGGAACTTCAAACCACAACCTCGGATTTTCTATGATAGACAACAAAATCTGACTGGGTTGCATACCGTATAAAGTTTCTGTCTGACTTACTTTTCTTACCAGTTCAGAAGCAAACGTATGTGCAGGTTTCATACGTCCGCCTGCATCTTGAATGACCAATGTATTAAAACTTTCTGCATGCTCTAATGAAACTAAATTTGCTTGTAAAACAGAATCTATCTGTTGGTCTGTAATTCTTTTAGGTTGATGATTTTCAGTGTGTTGAGAAAAACTAAAGCTAGATAGAAACAAGGCAACTGCAACAGATATTGCCAATTTCTTTTTTCTAATCTTTTTTAAGGATTTTTTTAACGTATCAAAACGTGTATTTTTGGCAAACAGCATACAAATCAAACCTGTATAGAGCAGAGAATATCCTAAATAGGTAATAAATGTTCCCCAAAAATCGTGATTTACAGATAGGTGTGTTTGCTCTACTTTGCCAGATAAATCATAACTAGATTGAAAGAATTTATAGCCTTTGTGGTCTAAAATATGATTCATAAAAATTCGATAATCAAAAGCCTCATCAGTATCTATGACGGTTACTTCGCTTGCATAGGATGCTGCATTTTCTGAACCAGGATATTTTTCTAATTGAAAATCGTTTAGTTTGATATTGAAAGGCGTTTCCAAAACTTTTGCCCCATATAATAATCTAAAATTCAAATTGCCAATAGTTAGTTTTTTTTGCCCTTCAGTATTAAATTTTCCGCCCGTAAGTTCTATGCGCTTTGTTTCGTCTGCTGTATTAATATCTAAAACAATGACATCTAATTTTTCAGCATCTTTAGGTCCGCTTAAAGTTTTCATCACACCTTTTTCAGCAGGTCTTGGAATTACAAATTGTAATCCCGCAATGGTATGTAAGGTCAAATACTGAAAATCTTGAATGGAATCCTTGGTGATTTTTCCCCTCTTTTGATCTGCCATTCTCAACCAATCGCCATCAGCTTTAGAAACCATTTTTAGGCTTCCGTCTTGCTTTGTAAAATTGATAGAAGCATTGTTTTCAGCAGTTTCAAAACCTACTAAAATTCCGTGAATGTTTTGCAGTGTTCCTTTTTTAATCCAATGCTCGTGTCTTTTTCCTTCGGACGATTCAACAAAAAACAAATGTTCTTCGCCATTTTCATCTTCTACTAATTTTTTTTCTGCCCAAGGAATATAATCAACAAGTTTTAGCCTATAATTTGTATCTCTAAAATCATCAGAAAACGACCAAGAATTTTTTCCCAAAGCGGATAGTAATAACGGTTTATGCAATGTTTTTTGTTCCTTATTATTGTCAACAACAATATTCAAATAGGTAGTTTCTGATAAAAATTTATTGGTAGTTTCTCCTTCGTTTATGAGCATAATTCCTTCATAACCAATATATCGTGTAATTCCTGCACCAATCAAAATAAAAAGAAAAGCGCAATGAAATAGTAAGACTGCCCATTTTTCTTTTCTATACAAACGATATCTAAAAATATTTCCAAAAAAGTTAATGACAAAAAAAATCATAATCGCTTCAAACCACCACGTATTATAGACCAAGGCTTTAGAAGTTTGTGTGCCAAAATCGTTTTCTATAAATGTGGCAATACCCATTGCCGTAGCAAATAAGATAAATAAAAATGCGGTTAAACGAGTAGAGTAGAGGAAATTAAAAAGAGTTTTCATCCTATTTTGTAGCTTTATAAAAGTGTAACAAATTTACGGATAAAAGGATAATAAATACCCGAATATTTAGGGTTTTTATGTGTTTATAATTGTTAAAAATATGTTTCTCAATCTACAATTTTTTGTAATGGAACAAAACCATTAAAAACCTTTGATTACTTTGAGTATATCTTACCTCAAAAAAGTATATTTGCTTTTCCAATTTGCCATTTAGTGGCTTTATTTATAAACAATGATGAAAACTACCATTGCCGAAATTTTAAAATCAAATAGCCTATTACAAGAAGTACACTTAAAAGGATGGGTTAGAACTTTTAGAAGCAATCGTTTTATTGCTTTGAATGATGGTTCTACAATTAAAAACATTCAGTGTGTTATTGATTTTGAAAATACAGATGAAAACATTTTAAGAAGAATTACTACAGGAGCCGCTTTGTCTATACAAGGAACTTTGGTTGAGAGTCAAGGAAAAGGACAAACCGTAGAAATTAAAGTTGATAAATTAGAAATTTTAGGCGATTCAAATCCAGATGAATACCCAATTCAACCTAAAAAACATAGCTTTGAGTTTTTACGAGAAAATGCACATTTGCGTGTAAGAACAAATACTTTTGGTGCAGTTATGAGAGTGCGTTCTAAACTATCTTTTGCAGTGCATAAATACTTTCAAGAAAATGGATTTAACTATGTAAACACACCCATCATTACAGGTTCAGATGCAGAAGGTGCAGGAGAAATGTTTAGAGTTACCAACTTTGAAATCAATAAAGCAGCAGTAACAGAAGATGGAAAAATAGATTATACTAAAGATTTTTTCGGGAAAGAAACCAATTTGACCGTTTCTGGTCAGTTAGAAGCAGAAACCTAC
>JBMYWO010000039.1:0-14520 GCA_049607505.1 Polaribacter sp. | reverse complement strand
TTAATAAATTCGGCAGCTTTTACGGCGGCTTCACCCATGGCATTGCGCAATTCATCAGTCATAAAAGGAGAAGGGGTTTCTTCTGTTAGTTTTTGATGACGTCTTTGAACAGAACAGTCTCTTTCTGATAGATGACAGGCTTTTCCAAAAGAATCTCCAACAACTTGAATTTCGATATGACGTGGTTCTTCAATCAGTTTTTCCATATACATATCATCATTTCCAAAAGCAGCTTTCGATTCTTGTCTTGCAGAATCCCAAGCATCTTTTAAATCTTCTGCTTTCCAAACAGCACGCATTCCTTTTCCGCCACCACCTGCTGATGCTTTTAGCATGACAGGATACCCTGTTTCAATAGCTAATTTTTCACATTCTTCAAAAGTTTCAATAACGCCTTCACTTCCAGGAACACAAGGCACACCTGCTGCTTTCATAGTAGCTTTAGCATTTGCTTTGTCGCCCATTTGGTCAATCATTTCTGCTGTGGCTCCAATAAACTTAATATTGTGTTCTTCGCAAAGTTTAGAGAATTTAGCATTTTCTGATAGAAAACCATATCCTGGATGAATGGCATCTGCATTTGTAATTTCTGCGGATGCAATAATGTTTGACATTTTTAAATAGGATTCACTACTTGGGGCGGGTCCAATACAGACTGCTTCATCTGCAAAACGAACATGTAAACTTTCTGCATCTGCCGTAGAATATACTGCTACAGTTTTTATGCCCATTTCTTTACAGGTTCTAATGACACGTAGTGCAATTTCTCCTCTATTGGCAATTAATATTTTTTTAAACATAATGTAAAAGTTATGAATTATGAGTTATGAATTATGAGTTGAGAGTGCTACAAATTTATGAATTAAAAAAAATGAATTTTAATCACGAAGTCATTTTTAAAACCCCAATTTTATATTTTGTATATGAGTTAAACTCTGAACTCATAACTCTAAACTCAAAACCTTTATGATGGATCTACTAAAAATAAAGGTTGATCAAATTCAACAGGAGAAGAATCATCCACTAAAACCTTTACAATTTTACCAGAAACTTCAGATTCTATTTCGTTAAATAACTTCATAGCTTCTATAACGCAAACGGTATCACCAACTTTTACTTCTGTATCAACTTCTACAAAATTAGGTTTGTCTGGAGCTGGTTTTCTATAAAAAGTTCCAATAATTGGAGATTTTATGGTGATGTATTTTGAATCATCATTTGTAGGAACCGCTGCAACTGGAGGTGTACTTTCTGCAACAGAAGGGGGGGCAACTACTGGAGGTGCAACTTGCTGTACTGGCGTTATCGGTGCAGCCTGAACTATGGTCGTTTCTGTTTTTTCAGAACCCGTTTTAATTGTAATTTTTACATCTTCCATTTCTAGCTTTACTTCGCTAGCACCAGATTTTGCTACAAATTTTATAAGATTTTGAATTTCTTTAATATCCATATTTCTTACTGTTTAGTTGGTTAATTTTTATGAATTGTATGCCCATTTTAAGTAAATAGCTCCCCAAGTGAAACCTCCACCAAATGCTGCGAAAATTAAATTATCTCCTTTTTTTAGTTGTTTTTCATAGTCTGCTAATAATAAAGGTAAGGTAGCTGATGTTGTATTTCCATACTTATGAATATTCATCATTACTTTTTCTGAACCTACACCAACTCTTTTAGCAGTTGCTTCAATAATCCTTTTATTTGCTTGGTGTGCAACTAACCATTGAATGTCTTTTTCAGTCAAATTATTTCTAGTGAGCATTTTTTCTGAAACGTCTGCCATATTAGAAACGGCATATTTAAAAACGGTTTTTCCTTCTTGGTGAACATAATGTTGACCATTTTTAATAGTTTCTTCTGAAGTTGGTAAAATTGATCCTCCTGCTTCTATTTTTAAGAATTCTCTTCCAATACCATCACTTCTTAAATATTCATCTTGAAAACCTAAATTTTCATTGTTTGGTTCAAAGAGTACAGCTCCAGCACCATCACCAAAAATAATACAAGTTGCTCTGTCTGTATAATCTATAATGGAAGACATTTTGTCTGCTCCAATCAACAATACTTTTTTATAGCGTCCAGATGCTATATAACTAGATGCTGTGGATATTCCATATAAAAAACTTGAACAGGCAGCATGTAAATCATAGGCAAAGGCATTAATGGCACCAATTTCTGTTGCAGTATAAACGGCTGTTGAAGCAACAGGCATATCTGGAGTTGCTGTTGCCACAATAACCATATCTATTTCTTCTGGATTTGTATTGGATTTTTGAAGTAAATTTTGGGCTGCTTTTATGGCCATAAAAGAAGTTCCTTGCCCTTTTTCTTTTAAAATTCTTCTTTCTTTTATTCCTGTTCTGCTAGTAATCCAATCATCATTAGTATCTACCGTGTTTTCTAACTCTTTATTTGTTAGTACATATTCAGGAATATATTTCCCTACTGCTGTAATTGCTGCAGTGATTTTTGTCATAATAATTGTTTGTTTCCAGTATGATTTTGGAATTTCAAAGAAATGAATTTTTTTTCACTTTTTAAGGTAAAAAACACCAAAAACGACTATTTTTTACCTAAAAACACAAAAAAACTCTCATTTTTGAGAGTTTTTTTAGATTTTAAAAAGGTATTTTAGTCTTCTACACTAGCAGACTCTAAAACAACTTGACCTCTGTAATAGAGTTTTCCTTCGTGCCAATGAGCTCTGTGGTATAAATGAGCTTCTCCTGTTGTTGGGTCTGTTGCTATTTGTTGAGAAGCAGCTTTATAATGTGTTCTCCTTTTATTTCTTCTAGTTTTAGATATTTTTCTTTTAGGATGTGCCATTTTATGTATTTTTTTCTGTTATTAAATTCTTTAATTTATCCCATCTTGGGTCTGTTTTTTCAACCTTATTTTCTTTTTGTATTTCTAGTTCTTTTAATTTTTTTAAAGCCTCAGATTGCATTGTGCCGTCTAAAACTTTTGGATGAATTCTTTTTGTTGGTATTGCTAATACTGTCATTTCATAGATGTATTGTGCAATATTCAATTGATATGCTTCATGAGGCAACATCAATATTTCATCATTATCATCATTAAATACTGGACCAGATTTTACAGCTAAAAATAAATCAGCTTCTATAGGTTGGTCAAAAGGTTCGTTTGTGGTGTCGCAAGGAATATTTACAATTCCATGAATTGCAAATGTAAGTTCAAACAAAGTACTTTTTTTTACAAAATTGACATCAACTTTAATAGATGAATGAAAGAATTCATTATAATTAAATGCTTCAAAGAACGTGTTATCAATTTGATATTCAAATAAATGATTTCCTTCTTTTAATCCTACAAATTGTATGTTGAATTGTTTCAAGTCTTTCATTATCAATCATCAATTGAGCGTGCAAAGGTATAAAAAAATGTTTTTATACGACCTTATTTATACGCTAAAAAAAGTTATCTAACTTTAAGCGGATTTTTAGTCAACTCACGATACTCTTTTCTAGTTTTAAAAATTTTAATTGCGGTAAATAATGCTTCTGTAAAAGAAGAGGCATTTGCTGTGTTTTTTCCTGCAATTTCAAAACCTGTTCCATGATCTGGAGATGTTCTTATTTCGCTTAAACCTGCTGTAAAATTGACACCTTTTCCAAAAGATAATGCTTTAAAAGGAGCCAAACCTTGATCGTGATACATGGCTAAAACACCATCAAATTGGGTATAGGTTTTAGAGCCAAAAAATCCATCTGCGGCATAAGGCCCAAAAACTAATTTGCCTGTTTCTTTAATTTCTGAAATGGTTGGTTTTATCATTTCATCTTCTTCGTTTCCTATAACTCCTTTATCACCATTATGAGGATTCAACCCTAAAACAGCAATTTTTGGTTTGCTAATTCCAAAATCTTTAACCAATGATGTGTGCATCGTTTCTACTTTGTCTTTAATCAAAGTTGGATTGATGGTTTCTGCTATTTTGGCAATAGGAATATGTCCTGTAATTAATCCAATACGGATTTCATCTGTCATCAAAATCATCAAACTTTTTCCTTCTAAATGCTCTTCTAAATATTCTGTATGTCCAGGAAAATTAAAAGATTCAGACTGAATGGTTTCTTTATTTATTGGCGCAGTTAGCAAGACATCAATCGTTTTTTCTTTTAAATGTTGTACAGCAGATTCTAAAGATTTTGCAGCATATTCACCTGAAGATTTTGTGGCTTTACCAAGCTGAATATCAACTTCTTCTTTCCAAATATTTAAGACATTAATTTTATTGTGATGTATTTGATTTATGGATGTAATTCCATGAACAGAAACTACAGAATTCAAGGCTTTTTTATGATAAGAAATAACCTTGGTAGAACCAAATAAAACAGGAGTACAGAATTCTAACATTCTTTTATCATGAAAGGTTTTTAGAATTACCTCAATACCAATTCCGTTGATATCTCCAATTGAAATTCCAACGATTATTTTATCTGATTTATCCATATTAACTTGGTAATATTCTTATTTTTGATGTTTACAAAAGTAACCAAATTTTAGAGATATGTTTACTGGAATTATTGAAACACTTGGCATAATTACCAACATTGTGAAAGAGCAAGAAAATGTTCATGTAACCATAAAAAGTGAAATCACTTCTGAATTAAAAATTGATCAAAGTGTGGCTCATAATGGAGTTTGCTTAACAGTAATTGCTATTAAAAATGATGAATATACAGTTACTGCCATTAAAGAAACATTAGACAAAACCAATATCGGCACACTAAAAATTTTAGACGAAATCAATTTGGAAAGAGCTATGAAATTAGGTGATCGATTGGATGGTCATATCGTGCAAGGTCATGTAGATGAAGTTGGTATTTGCACTTTTATAAAAGACGAAAACGGAAGTGTTCTTTTTACTTTTTCGTACAAATCAGAAAATAATAATATGACTATAGAAAAAGGGTCAATTACTATAAATGGTGTTAGTTTAACGGTTGTTAATTCTAAAAAAAATACATTTAGTGTAGCAATTATACCTTATACGTTAGAAAATACTATTTTTAAGAATATACAGATAAATGACCTTGTTAATTTAGAATTTGATGTCATTGGAAAGTATGTAAGTCGGTTAGCTTCTCAAAGCAACCGTTTCAGAAATTAAAAAAAGGCAACATTATTTTTTAGAAAAAAACTGTTTAACATCCTTTAATTCTTCTGGCTTTGCGATAATTTTTTTATTCGTATCCAAAATAAAATAACTAGGCGTAGAAAATATCTGATAGGTTCTTGCTATTTTGTTTTCCCATTTTCCAAGTCCTAAAACATTGTGCCAACCCAATAAATTTATCTTGTAATTCTCCCAAACAAAAGCTTCTTTTTCTAGTGCAAAAGCAATGACTTTTGTTTTTGTATTTCCTTTCATAAAAGCATATAACTCGGGTATTTCTCTTAAACAGTGAGAACAGCTAGTACTCCAAAAAATTAATATATAATTTTCTGCATTATTTAATTGCGATAATGTGCGTGTTTTTCCGTTTTCTTTCCAAGAAAAATCAGGTGCAATTCTACCTACTTCAGCAATCAAAAGAGCTAATTTTTCTTGTTTAAATTTGTTGTCTTGAAGTGACTGCGGGAGTTTATTATAATGGTTTTCAAATAGATAATCTATAATTTCTAAATTTTTAGAGGCTTCAAATTGTGTAATTAAAAATTCTATCAAATCCTTTTTAAAAGACAGATTTGTCAATTTAGAAAATACGGTTTCTATGGCTTTTTTATGTAGTTTATATTGGGTTTCTTTATCTTCAGAATAATTTAAATAAAAAATATATTCTGTTATTTTATCAACCAAAAAAGAAGAATTTAATAGTTTCTTATTAGAAAAATCTATATTATCAAAAAAAGTACTCACCCTATTTGACATATACCGTTCTGAAGAGGTTATAATTGCTGAAGGGTTTCTTTTTAAAGAAGCTTTAATAAAAGGGTGTGAATAGCTGTTTTTAGAAAGGTTTAAAAAATGTTTTTGAGTTGTATATACATTATTAAACGCTTTTATATAAGGTGTTTTCAAATTCAAACTCGGATTTTTCAATGCAGTAATTTGTATTGAATCTAATTCTTGTTGTGCTTTAGAAATGCCTTCAATACATTTTTTATACAATATATTTTCTTTCGATTCTGAAAACACAACAGATTCAGGATGCTGGGGATTGAACACAAAAGAAACATTTTCTTTGTTAAAAATAAAATCGACAAAACCTGCGCCTTCTAGTTTATAAGCTGCTCTGTAAAACCCTGATTCACTATTCTTTGGAAGTGTAAAATTGAAATTACCAACAGCTTGTTTTTTGCCTTCAAAGGTGACGGAGTCTATTTTTATATTTGTGTTTTGCACAAAAATTTGTTTCGCTCCTTCTATTTTATATAGAATTACCCAATCACTTTCTTGTGGCGGAGTCATTGTTCCTTTTATAGTAAATTGAGCATGTACAAAAGAGGTAACTAAAAATAATAAAGCGAGTATTTTTTTCATCATATATTAATTTGTTTGTTCTTGAAACAATTATTTTCAAGAAGCGTACCAAAAGTAGTTATTCTATATCAAAATAAGGATATTGATCTATAAAAACGTAGATTAAACACATAATAAAAAAATAACATTAGCACATAGTTTATTTAAAATCGGTATTTTAAACATAAGCGTTTTGTGAGATCTTTCAAATTTTGAAAACCTGAAAGATCTTGATAACAAAAGACTTACAAGGTTTTCAATCAATAATACTTATTTTTTTGTCATAGAATTAAAAAATAGAATAATGAGTTTCTAACTAATATTTAGTTGTGGTAGTAAAAAGACTTTTCTACTTATACGATGTTCAAGGTAAGATTTAGAAAACTATTTATAAACTTCTTTAAAAAAGTCTTCATAGGAAACTTCTTTTATTTTTAAGTTTATATTTTCTTTATAAAATGCTAACATTTTTTGGTCTAGCAATTGTTTCTGTAAATTAGCAATATTATCTTTGTTTTTCACAATTCCTGCAGTAATAGTATCCAATTCGTTTTTTGTTGGATTCGTATTTCCAAATTCTGCTAGTTTTAGACGTGCAAATTCGTCTATATGATCTATTAATTCCTTGTCCTCTAATACGATATCGTTATCTTCCATAATCTTTGTTTCAATTAGTTGATAACGCAATCCTTTTTCTAAATTGTTATATTGTTCTGCAGCCTTTTCAGGAGTTAATTTGTTTTCCCTTGAAGTAGCTAACCATTTTTGTAAAAATTCCGACGGTAAATCAAATTTTATATTCTCTACCAAATGATCTGAAATTTCCTTTAATAACTGTTGATCTGATTGTTCTTTAAATTGTTTTTCGACAGTTTCTTTAATCCTTTCTCGTAATTCTGTAACCGTATTTACACCTCCATCTGTAAACAATTTATCAAATAATTCTTTGTTTAAATCTGCAGGTTCTATGGTAGTAATTTCTTCTATAGTCAATATTATTGTAATATCTAAATCCTCAGCTTCATCATAAGAAGCTCCTAAAATAGTATTTAATCTATACTCATTTTCGAATAATTTTTTTGTTTCTAATTCAATAACATCACCCACTTTAGCACCAATGAGTTTTTTCTCGTTTTTCTTTCCTTTTAGGTCGCTAACAGAAAATGTAGATGTTTTGCTAATCTCTTTTTCCTCATTGACAAAAGTACCCGTTATATTTGAGTCCTTTGTGGCTTCATCCAAAGAATGCATTTTGCCATAACGCTTCTGAATACTTTCTATTTCCTCATCAAGAAATTTGTCAGTAGCTATAATATTATATTGGTTAACTTTCTTTCTCGATTTTAATTTTACATCAAATTTTGGAGCTAAGCCTAATTCAAATTCGAAAGAAAACGTCTCTGCATCCCAAGAAAAATCTTCCTGAATTTTTGGTAAAGGATTTCCTAAAATGTCTAAATCTTCTTCCGTCAAAAATTTATTTAATGAATCTTCCAGAAGTTTATTCACTTCGTCTATCAGAATAGCTTTACCATATTTCTTTTTGACCATTCCCATAGGTATGTGTCCTTTTCTAAACCCAGGAATGTCTGCTTTTTTTCGATAATCATTTAAAATTTCTGTTACTTTTTCTTGATAATCATCTGCAACAATATCAACTTTTACAACGGCATTTAATGCATCTATATTTTCTTTTGTAATATTCATTTTTTTTGGAGTATTTAGTTCTTATAAAGAACGAGCGCAAAATTAATCATTTTAATTCGTCTCACAAAAGTTTAAAACACACCTTTTTCAAGCATCCATCTTTGACTTTTGATTTTTGCTCTTAAAAAGAGTATCTTTGTAACTAATAAAATTGAAAAAATATGTATCCAGAAGAATTAGTAAAACCTATGCGTGATGAATTAATAAACGCAGGTTTTGACGCTTTATATACCGCTAAAGAGGTGGACAGTGCTTTGGCAAAAGAAGGAACAACTTTGGTAATGGTAAATTCTGTTTGTGGTTGTGCAGCAGGTACTGCAAGACCAGGAGCAATTGCTTCTTTAGGAGCAGACAAAAAACCAACACATTTAACAACTGTTTTTGCAGGAGTAGAAAAAGAATCTACCCAAAAAGCAAGAGAATATATGACTCCATTTCCACCCTCGTCACCAGCAATCGCTTTGTTTAAAGATGGCAATTTGGTACACATGCTAGAACGCCATCATATAGAAGGGCGTTCTGCCCAAATGATTGCCCAGAATTTAGCACAGGCTTATAACGAGTTTTGTTAGTTTTTGTTCTACCACGAGTTTAATAGACATTCATTTTTAAATTCCATTAGATTCGTGGTAAATCTTAACTTCCCATAAAATTAGGCTTCCTTTTTTCTAAAAATGCGGTGGTACCTTCTTTAAAATCATCCGTAGAAAAACACTCTCCAAATTCCTCTATTTCAACATGAAAACCATTAACGCCGTCTTCAAAATTTGCGTTGACTGCTCTAATAGCGGCACTAATTGCTGTTGGTGAATTTCGTATAATCTTATTGGCAATCTTTTCTGCCAATGGTATTAATTCCTCTTGAGAAACTATATGATTTACCAAACCCCACTCTTTTGCCTCTTGGGCAGCAATCATTCCCGCAGTCATTATCAGTTCCATAGCCTTTCCTTTTCCTACCAATTGTGGCAAGCGTTGTGTGCCTCCATAACCTGGAATTACACCCAAAGAAACTTCGGGCAAGCCCATTTTTGCAGTATCTGATGCAATTCTAAAATGACAAGCCATTGCCAATTCTAAACCGCCACCTAAAGCAAAACCATTGATGGTAGCAATGACTGGAGTTGATAAATTTTCTATCAAATCGAACAACATTTTTTGTCCTTTTTTTGCTAAATTTCTTGCCTCTTCCGAAGAAAAATTGGCAAATTCAGTAATATCAGCACCCGCTACAAATGCTTTTTCCCCACTGCCAGTGATGATAATTGCTCTTACCTCTTTAGTGTCTTCTAATTCCTGAAAAACCTCGTTTAATTCTTCAATGGTTTTCCTGTTTAGCGCATTTAATTTTTTTGGTCTGTTAATGATAATGGTTGCTAATCCATTCTTTTTAGAAACTAAAATATTTTCGAAATTCATTTTTTTTTGATTTACTGCCACTGCCAACTGCCACTGTCAACTTTATTCCTACGTTTTGGGCAAAATTACGATAAAAACAGTTCCAATCCCTTCTTTAGAAGTAAAAGAAATAGTACCGTCATAGGCTTCTATAATATTTTTTATCATCGGTAAACCCAATCCCATACCACTTGATTTTGTGGTAAATTTAGGTTCAAAAATTAAACCTTCTACCTCTTCGGGAATGCCTTTTCCGTTGTCTGAAACCGTAATTTTTATATTGTTTTTTTCTGATGCTACTTTCACTTCAATAATTGGGTTTTCTTTTTTTTCTGATGCCTGCAAAGCATTCTTAATCAAGTTTGTAACAATTCTGATGAGTTGTGTTTTATCCAAATTTGCATACAATTCTTTTTCCTGCGGAAGATACGAAACCGAGTCTTCATTAAAAATATCTAATGCTAATTTTACCACACTAATGACATCAATTTTTTCTCGTTTTTGTGTGGGCATTTTTGCAAAATCAGAAAAAGCAGAAGCAATAGAACTCATTACATCTATTTGCTGAATTAACGTCTGCGTATAATCTGCCAATTTCTCTTTTACATTTGGATCATCAGGATTAAATTTTCGTTCAAAACTTTGTACGGATAATCGCATAGGAGTTAGCGGATTTTTAATCTCATGGGCTACCTGTTTTGCCATTTCTCGCCACGCTTGTTCACGCTCGCTTTTTGCTAGTTTTACAGCACTTTCTTGCAATTCGTCAATCATACTATTATAGGCACCTACCAAGGTATCTATTTCAGAACTTGCAGCCGTTAAAATAATTTTTTCATTCCGTTTGTTTAAACGTGTTTGCTTCATTTTATCCGACACTTTTTTTATAGATCGTGTAATATAACTTGATAAAAAATAAGCCAAAGAAATAGCCACTAAAAACATTAAAAGATAGACCAATCCAAGTCGATACATAAACTCTCTTAATTCCCTTTCTTGCTCTGAATTGTCTTGAGAAAACTCTAATTCTAAAATCCCTATTCGTTTAAATTTTGGATCGTTGATATAAGAATAGGAAGATTGATAACCCACACCATCTTCTTGTCTATTTTTTAAAATTTTATGATTTGAATTTTGCGCTAATTTTTTAAGAATATCTTCAGAGATGGGTTTTCTATCAATTTTTTCGAAAGCACTTGCTACAGAGGATTTTAGCAACTTCCCGTTTAAGTTGTATATAGAAATATTTATCTTATTGATGGATGATATTTCATAAATGCGCTCTTGAAAAATTTTAGATAAATTTTCTGTGTTTACAGGATACGAAGTTTTGTTTTTTAATTCTAATTCTATAGTTTCTTTGGTAATAGCTTCCTTACGTCCAAAACGCAACATATTGTATTCTTCTGTCTGTTCTTCATACTGAAAAATAGTAACCGTAACAATAAGAATTGATGCCAATAGCACCAATAGAATCATTGATAAAAAGATGCGTATTCTTAATGATATGTGTTTAAAAATCAACAAATTATTGTTCTTTTATTCTTTTTGTTTTCATCGTTAGTAAGTCGTCAAAATCTCCATCATTATCCCAATCATATTTGCTTTTTCCTAAAAAACCTTCTTCAGTTTTTGTGATATGATATCCTACTTTCATGGCGCTACCGTCGTAAAAGAAAGCGATAAAAAGTGAGTCATTTTCAATTCGCCACGTTCCTTCAGAATCAGAAATATGTTCGCCTTTTTGATTGACAAACCAAGCAGA
This sequence comes from Polaribacter sp., assembly GCA_049607505.1. Taxonomy (GTDB): domain Bacteria; phylum Bacteroidota; class Bacteroidia; order Flavobacteriales; family Flavobacteriaceae; genus Polaribacter. Next base: position 3,166 of record JBMYWO010000039.1, on the reverse strand, counting down.
AAACGTACCATCCGCATTGTATTTTGAACGTGCTATTCGTTTAGGGTTATGATCAAAATTGTCTTCAAAAACGTACAAAGAATCTGACTTTTTGTAAGTGGGCATTTCTAATTTTAAATAGGTAGTTTCCCAAGAATTTACCATGTATTCTTTTAACGATTCTTGTTGACAGCTCACAAAAAACGTTCCGAAAATGAGTATTAGTAATAAAATTTTAGTTTTCATTTTTGATGAATTTTTCTTGACAGGCTACCATTACCATTGACGTTTCTTTGTATAAATCATTTACAACATAGGTACATAGTTCACATAGAAAGTCTATGATTTTTATGTGTCCCTGATTGCCAAAAGGCAAGTATGTGGTAAACTTAAGCACTCTAATGTTGGTCACCATTAATCGCTTGTAATTTTTTCTCAAGGCTTGATAGGCTATCATTGACATCTTTTTTAATTTGCTATAAAAGTAATAGTTTAAAAATTCGTATTCCTATTGTCGTTACAGATTTTTTAGAATGTTGTGCTAAAAAATTAAACGCAAAGACCCAAAGTTTCCGCTACCTGTTCCGTTTTTGGAAAAGTACACAAAGATTTTTAACCGAAAACAAAAGTATTACATTACTTGTTCCGTTTTTGGAAAATTAATAGAACTATGGCGATATTATTAGTTTACGTCACCATAAAAACGCTTGGATTTTTTTCTTATGCCTAAAAATACACTAAATAATATATTGATTTTAACTACTTTTGAAATCAATAAAAAAAATGATCTAAGTACATAACAAAAAATAAGTGTTATTGATTGAAAACCTTGTAAGTATTTTGTTATCAAGACCTTTCAGGTTTTTAAAACCTGAAAGGTCTCGCAAAACGTTTGTTTTTAAAATACTGATTCTAAAGAAACCATGTGCTAATATTATTTTTTTGTCATATACTTAAAAAAATGATACTAAAACTAATCACCCATATCGCAAGAATTTTTGTTGGAGGGATGTTTATATTCTCTGGCTTTGTAAAATTAGTAGATCCTATAGGTTCTCAATATAAATTTGAAGAATACTTTTCCGAATCAGTATTAAATATGGAGTTTTTAATTCCGTATGCACTGCCATTTTCAATACTGTTGATTATTGCAGAAATCCTACTTGGTGTGATGCTGCTAATAGGCTATAAAGCAAAATTCACTGTCAGAAGCTTATTTATTTTAACACTTATTTTCTTGTTTTTAACTTGGTATTCAGCGTATTATAATAAAGTAACTGATTGTGGTTGTTTTGGCGATGCTATTAAATTATCGCCTTGGGAAACCTTTTATAAAAATATTATTTTAATTGTATTGATTGTTTTTTTACTGTTTAAAACAGATGACATTAAAAATCTTTTTTCAGAAAGAATAGGGAAGATACTTACATTTTTATCGCTAGCTGTTTTTATTTTTATTGTGCAGCATGTATTAACACATTTACCTATTATCGATTTTAGAGCATACGCAATTGGTAAAAATATTCCCGAAGGAATGGAATATAAAGATGATGGAAAAATTCCGCCAGTTCATGATTTTATGTTAGAAGATGCTCAAAACGATTTGGCTCCAGAGATTTTAGCCAAAGAAAAAGTGATGCTTGTCATTATATATAATTTGGATAAGTCGGATACTGACGGATTTTCTGCCATTAGAGAACTTGCCAACAAAGCTATTAAAAAAGGATATACCGTTTATGGCGTTTCAGCCTCTTTTACTGACGATTTAATTCTTGCTCAAAACAAATACGATTTGCCTTTCGAGTTTTTATTTTGTGATGAAACTACGCTAAAAACGATGATTAGAGCCAATCCTGGAATTATGATTTTAAACAAAGGAACGGTTACTCAAAAATTTAATTGGATTGATATAGAGGATGTTAAGCTGTAGATTTTATACAATTATCAGAAAAAAATTACTAAATTTGTGTTTTACTAATCAATTTAAAACAGATAAACAATGAAATTTTTAAAGTATTTTTTAGTACTAATATTGGTGGTAGTTATTGGTGGAATCATCTACATTGTAATGCAACCCAGTAATTATGATATTGCTAGAACTAAAGTAATCAAAGCTCCTATTTCAAAAGTTTTTAATACTATAAACGATTTAAAAACGTGGGAAAAATGGGGCCCTTGGCATGATGAAGATTCAACAATTGTTGTTACTTATGGCGATACTTCAGTGGGCGTTGGGGCTACAAGTTCTTGGACAAGCAAAGACAGCCCTGGAAATATGAAAACCATAAAAACTGTTCCAAACGCATTGATTGAACAAAAAATGCAGTTTGGCGATTTTGACCCTAGCGACATCATTTGGAAATTTGAAGAAGCAACAGGAGGAACAAAAGTAACGTGGCAAATGAAGGAAGAGAACGCTCCGTTTGTTTTTAAAATGGCAGCAGCCTTTACAGGTGGTTGGGATAAAATGTTAGGAACTATGGAAGAAGATGGATTAAACAATTTAGAAAAAATGATTTTAGAGGAAGAAAAACTAGCAAACTCTTTTAGAGTAAGTGAAGTTGCTACAAAAGATGTAGAGGCGAAAAAGTTTATTGGGTATTTTATAAAAATGAAAATTAATCATGAAGAAATGACCAATGCGTTTACCACCAATATGCCAAAGGCAGGAATGTATGCTATCAAAAGTGGTTTAGAATATGGCGATTTTACACCTGCTGCTGTATATACAAAATATGACGAAGAAACGCAGGAAACAGAATTTTATATTGGTTTAATTTTACATAAAGATTTAAAACCTGCAGAAGGAATGACTGCTGTAGATTTGCCCTCTGGAAAAGGCGTTATGATTTCCAAATATGGTAATTACGGAAATGGAGATGAAGAAGCTCATATAAAAATTGCTGAATATTTAAAAGCAAATAAACTAGAACAGCGATGGCCAATTTGGGAATTGTATGTAAATGACCCAACAACGGTAAAACCACAAGACATACAAACAGATATTTATTATCCTATAAAATAGGAAAATCTTAATCTAAACAAAGTACTGTCCGGGTGTCATTGTAAGACATCGGATTGACATTAGGTTAACGGATTGTTATGCTGAAGTATCAGGCAAAAAAATTTCACAAGCGATTATGACGACGTAAATTAACATCTCGATACAATTCCGATGAAAAATCGG
>JBMYWO010000038.1:0-15249 GCA_049607505.1 Polaribacter sp. | reverse complement strand
AACTTGGTGTTATTTGACCATCTACTATCACCGAGTCCAGGTAAGTCAATAACATTACATTTATATTTTTCAGACAATCTTGGAATAATTTTTCTCCATGTGTACCCATGAGTTGGGAATCCATGTATTAGAAATATATCTTTTCCTGTTCCAAATTGCCTTAAGCCAAGAGAAACTGTTTCAATTTGAACTGTTTTAAAATTACTGTTTTGATAATTCACTCAGTATGTTCTTATGTTTGCCAACGGTTTTGTGTATGATTTCGTTCCGTGTTTAAGCACTAAAATTAGCAAATAAATCACAGATAAAAAGTCCGCAAAGGTTTTCGTAAGTAGGCTAGAACAAAGCAATAAATTATATACGGTTTGGTAATCTGGCTTTATTCCGTTTTTCTTGAACTTTCTGTTATTCCAATGATATAATTTTTTAAATCTAATGGGAAATTATTTAATTCTTTTTTTGCGTTATCATCAATTTCCGAAATGTCATACATTATAAAACAAGTTAGTAAAATTGCTAATTCTGTCAAAGGATCTGTGTAGTTTTCATAAATTGGCTTACCTCTCATTTTTTTAAATTCCTCAATTGCTGGAAAATTTGAATGTGTATGAATTGAACCATATTTATAAGCATTAGTAAATCCTCTTGTTTTCAAAACGTGTTTTACAAGTCCTGAAATACGTATAGGTTTTACAATTCCATTGTCATATAAAAACCTCCAATTAATTCGTTTTTTTTCAGGATTGAAGACTTTTGATAATAGATTAGAGTTTATTTTGTTTTTAAAATCAGAAGTTTTAATTCTTTCTAACAAGCTTTTAATTTCGAGGTTTTTTTGGTTTAAAATCTCTCTTAAATTTTCAACATCATTTTCTTCAATATTGTAATTCATATTTTGATATAAACCATCTAATTTCCAAAGCAAAAAACGAAATTCTTTTTCCTGTTCTGATTTTGGTTCTACAAATATGTGATTGAAAGTTATATAAGTTTCTATGATTGCTCGATGAGTTGTATTAACAGTAAATAAATCATAACCATTTGCTTTTACTTTTTCTCCAGATTTTTTATGTTCAATTATTCCTTTTGATAAATGAAAATATGATGAAGAATGAATTGCGAATTTGTCAATTAATAAATTTGAATATGATAACCATTCAGAAGTTTTTGTTTTTTTTCTCGCATCATAAATTTTTCCCATTGGGTCTAAAAGTAAAGCCTCATATCTTGTAAGTGGGCTAAAGTTTGATGCTTTATTCATTCGTTTTTTTTTAGCTTGTTGCTAACACACAAATATATTAAATTAACACTACAACTATGGGTACAGCAAATATTGTTTTCTGATTTTTTGAAACTCATTCAAATCATTTTCCCAAGTTTTTCTAATTTCTGTTTCAGAGAGACCTTGTTCAATTTGTTGTTGTAATTTTTTTGTACCCGCCAATTTGATAAAGAAAGAATTAAAGAATGACTGATTTTTATGAGTTTTGTAAAAATTGATTAACCATTTTAATTGAATTTTATGCAACCTTTTTTCTGTTCTTAAATCATAACCATAACACGTTTTTCCTTGATGTTTAGGGTGTTTTGCCCCTTCATTGGGTGTAGGAACAAAAGAAAACGAATACTTTTTTAGCTTTAATGGGCTTCCCACAATTTGAAATTGTTTATCAGTTCCACGTCCAACAGAAATAGTAGTTCCTTCAAAAAAACATAAACTAGGATAGAGGTTTATACTTTTCGCATTAGGTAAATTTGGTGATGATTTTATCGGTAAATTATATTCAGAATTATGTGTATAATTTTCTAACGGAATGATTGTTAGATCACATTTAACACCATTTTTTAACCATTTTTCTTCATTGATCATTTGCCCATATTCGCCAATAGTCATTCCATATACCACAGGAACTTTGTGCATACCCACAAAACTTTTATGTTCTAATTCTAAAACAGGACCGTCAACATAATGTCCGTTTGGGTTGGGTCTATCTAAAATAATTACAGGGATATTCAATTCTGCACAGGCTTCTAATACATAGTGTAAGGTAGAAATATAGGTATAAAAACGAACGCCCACATCTTGAATATCAAAAACAACAACATCAATTCCTGCTAGTTGTTTTGCCGAAGGTTTTTTATTTTTTCCGTACAATGAAATGATTGGCAGCCCCGTCTTTGCGTCTAATCCGTCTTTTACCATTTCGCCAGCATCTGCTTTTCCTCTAAAACCATGCTCGGGAGCAAATACTTTTTTTACTTTGATACCCAATGATAATAATGAATCTACTAAATGTGTATGTCTTCTCTCTTCTCTCTTCTCTCTTATTTCTAAAACAGAGGTTTGATTTGCAACCACCACTACATTTTTGTCTTTTAAAAGATGAAGATACAAATCCGTTCTTTCTGCACCCGTTGAAACTTGAAACTTTGAACTTGAAACTTTGAACTTTGAACTTTGCGCACAAGAAATCAGCTGAAAATTCATCAGCAAAAACAATAATAAATATGTACTTTTGATTGGATTTAATTTCATCATCAATTTGAATTACGAGTTATTTATAGCCAAACGCATCATTGCTGGCAAAGAGTATAAAAATAGTATTTCATCGCCAATAATAAAAATTGCAATCACTGCAATTGCGTTGGGAATTATTATTATGCTAATTGCAGTAGCCACTAGTACGGGGTTGCAAATTAAAATTCGTGATAAAATGGCGGGGTTTAAAGGGCATCTTCAGATTGTAAATTACGATAATAACAATTCTGATATTTCTACAATTCCTATTGACAAAAACCAAAATTTCTATCCTGAATTTACCACTATTGACGGTATCAAAAAAGTACAGATTTTTGTCAATAAAGGCGGAATTATTAGAACGGATACTGATTTTGAGGGAATTATCTTTAAAGGAGTTTCAACAGATTATGATTGGACATTCTTTAAAGAATATTTAGTGGAAGGAAAAATACCTGATTTAAGTTTACCTAGAACTAAAGAAATATTACTTTCTAAAACCTTGGTCAATCGATTAAATGTAGCATTGAACGACACCATAAAAGCCACATTTTTAAAAACGAATCAGAACAAATTACCGTCAAATAGAACGTATACTATTAGTGGAATTTACAACACAGGTTTTGCTGAATTTGATAAAAGTATGATGATTGGCGATGTGAGAGAGGTTCAAAGATTAAACAAATGGACTGATAATCAAGTGGGTGGTTTTGAAGTGTTGATTGATAATTTTGACGAATTAAAAGAAAAAGGCGATGAAATTTATAGTCAAATAGGCGTTACTTTAAATAGTAAAACCATTGTAGATAGTTACCCAAATATTTTTGAATGGATACAACTTTTTGATAATAATGTTTCTTTTATTATCGTAATTATGATTTTAGTTGCTGGCATAAATATGGTTACCGCATTACTGGTTTTAATTTTAGAACGTGTACAAATGATTGGTATTTTGAAGGCTTTAGGGAGTGATAATACAAGCATCAGAAAAGTGTTTTTATACAATGCAACCTATCTTATTCTAAAAGGACTTTTTTGGGGAAATACTATTGGTCTATCTATTTTGTTTATACAGCGTTATTTTGGTCTAATCAGTTTAAATCCAGAAACGTATTATGTTGCCAAAGTCCCTGTGTATATCCCTTTTTTGTCTATTCTTTTACTCAATCTAGGAACGCTTATTTTGTGTTTTTTTATGCTCATTATTCCTTCGTTTATCATCACAAAAATTCAGCCTTCAAAATCCATTAAGTTTGCGTAGTGAATAGCAAGGGAGCACGCTCCCTTGTAACAACCTAAATCCTTTTCCTAAATTCATCAATATTAATTTTAGCTTCATCAGCAATTTTTCCGTCAGAAAACCAAGTATGGATATCGCCTACATAATTCATTCCCAAATAATCGGCACTTTTTACAAATGGCATTGTAAAACCTTCAGCTAAATCATTCTCATCAGAATTGCTAATCAGTCCCATATTTTTTCCTCGCAATTGTCTTCCTAGTTCTTTTTTGTAATGTAGCAAGTCAGAAATTCTATCAAAAAAATCTTTTAAAATCCCGCTCATACTATACCAATAGACAGGAGTTGCAAAAACGATGGTATTATAATCTACAATAATATGTTCCATTAATGGCAGAAAATCATCAGAAGCATTAGCAAAATCATAATCAAACGGACCAATATTTTTTGTTTTTAAATCAATAACATCAAACTGATTTCTTCGATTCAAGTAATTGACAATTGTATGAGTATTTCCATTACTTCTAGAACTTCCTTGAATAATTATCGTTTTGTTCATCATCTTAAAATTTGTACAAACATCAACAATTTTAACGAAGAAAAAAAGGGAAAAGTGAGCATCAAACCGTTGTAAAATCTTCATTATTCATCCCTTTATTGTCTTAGTTTTTGATATATTCTAAAATAATTTCGTCTGTTATATTTCCTGAAGTTGCCACAAAATAAACTCGTGCCCAATGATGTTAAAAGAAATGGAGAGATAAAAATATTGGAGAAACTTTATTCAAAAAAAGAGCAACTCTTTTATAAACAAAATAGAGGGAAGAAAAATAGTAATAAAGCTGCATAGTTGGCAGCCCACCTGAAAGGTTTTTAAAACACTTACATTTAAAGTGTTGATTTTAAACGAACTGTACGTTAGTGTTGTTTTTTGTCATATACTTATCCCATTGTTATATTATATCAATAAATAATTTACCTTTAGGCACATTAAAATTTATTTTTATGGAGTATGGTTTTTGGTCGGTAGTTCCGCCAATGATAGCAATTTTTTTAGCGTTAAGAACAAAGCAGGTATATATTGCCTTGCTTTTTGGAATCTGGTTTTCGTGGCTTATCATTAAAGGATGGAATCCTTTAGACGGCACATTGGCAATGATAGAAGGAATGGTCAATGTGTTTAAATCCGCAGGAAATACAAGAACTATTATGTTTAGTGCTTTGGTGGGGGCATTGTTAATTTTTATTCAGTATTCTAAAGGCGTTGAAGGCTTTATCAATATTCTAAACAGACAAATTGTAAAACTTGAACATAAAAAAGCAGGACATAGCAGTGTTATGGTTCAGTTGTTGGCAACGCTTACAGGGTTATTATTGTTTGTAGAAACAAGCATTAGTTCATTAACCGTTGGAACCTTGTATCGCCCAATCTTTGATCGTTTAAAAATACCAAGAGAAAAGCTAGCCTATATAGCAGATTCTAGTTCTGCGCCTTCTTCTATTTTAATTCCGTTTAATGCTTGGGGAGCTTTTATTATGGGGTTGTTGTTAACGCAAGGAATTGACAAACCTTTCTCGGTCATGCTTGCTTCTATAAAATATAATTTCTATCCTTTGCTAGCGATTGCTATTGTTTTTATAGTCATTCTTACAAAGAAAGATTTTGGTCCTATGAAAAAAGCAGAAACGAGAACTAGAGAAACGGGCGAGTTAATGAACCCAAATTCCAAACCTATGGTTTCTGACGAAGTTACCTCATATCCACCAAAAGAAGGAATTCCTGCAAGAGCGTATAATATGATTGTTCCTTTGTTGGTTATGGTTTTTATGATGCCTATCAATTTGATATATACGGGTTGGAATGCCGTTAAAGAATCAAGCTCTTTTTTAGACCATGTTTCACAAGCCATTGGCGAAGGTTCTGGGTCATCTTCTGTTTTATACGCAGTAATTATGGCAATTTTAGTTGCTATGATCATGTATTTTATACAAGGAATATTGAAACCAAAAGAAGCAGTAAACTTGACATTAAAAGGAATTAGCGAGTTAATGCCTTTGGCACTGTTAATGCTACTGGCTTTTGCTATTGGCGATGCTTGTAAAGAACTAGAAACAGGCATCTATGTAGCGAATGCAACAAAAGAGTGGCTGTCGCCAGAGTTATTGCCCGCGGTGGTTTTTGTCATCAGTTCTTTTATTGCGTTTTCTACAGGAACTTCTTGGGGAACATTTGCTATTATGTTGGCAATTTCAGTTCCGATGGCAACTATTCACGGAGCAGACATTACCATAGTTGTAGCGGCTACGTTGGGTGGAGGAATTTTTGGAGACCATTGTTCACCAATTTCCGATACGTCCATCATTTCGTCTATGGCATCTGCAAGTGACCATATAGATCATGTAAAAACACAATTGCCTTATGCTTTATTTGGTGGCATTATTGCAACAATTTTGTATTTGATGATCGGTTTTTTTGGATGATAAATTTTTGTTGATGCTGTTTTAATGAGGCATTAGACAAAAAAATTTCCCAAACGATAATCATCAATTTTATGCAACCGCAAAGACCCAAAGTTTCCGCTACCTGTTCCGTTTTCGGTAAAAGAACTTCATGAGATTAAAAATATACGAAACCAAACTAACCCTTAAAAACGATGATTTGACAAAAAATCTAAATTATTTTAATTCATAATAGCTATTTATCATTATTTTTGTAACAATCTCTAAATAAATTTTAAAAATGGAAGAATATATAGGAAATATAAAAATGGTTGTTATAAAACACGCTCCCAGTGTTTTAAGTGCTTTAGCTATTTTAGTTATTGGGTTATTTGCAATCAACCTAATTGTTAAAGCCTCTAGAAAATTAATGTCGAAGGGAGGTATTGATATTACGCTTCAAAAGTTTTTAGGTAATTTAATTGGTTGGATTCTTAAAGCACTATTATTCATCACCGTAATTGCAAAACTAGGTGTAGCCACTACTTCTTTTGCTGCAATTATAGCTGCTGCAGGTTTAGCAGTTGGGTTAGCCTTACAGGGTTCTTTATCTAATTTTGCTGGCGGAACACTTATTATGATTTTTAAACCTTTTAAAATAGGTGATTTAATTGAAGCCCAAGGTGTATTAGGTTTTGTAAAAGAAATTGAAATCTTTACAACTCAACTAAAAACGCAAGACAATAAACTAGCAATTATACCCAATGGTGTACTTTCTAATGGGACTATTTTAAATTATTCTGCTGAAGGAAAAATACGTATTGATTTAACTTTTGGAGTTTCTTATGATGCGGATATTAAACAAACAAAAGAGGTAATAATGAATGCTTTAACCTCTCATCCTAAAGTTTTAAAAGATCCTTTACCCACTGTTGGAGTGTCTGAATTAGCAGATAGTTCTGTAAATTTTGCTGTAATGCCGTGGGCTACAGTTGAGGATTATTGGGATGTATATTTTGGTGTTACAGAAAATATCAAAAAAGCATTAGACGAAGCAGGCATTGAAATTCCGTATCCACATCAAGTAAAAATTGATAAACAAACTAGCTAATAGGTTTTCTTTTTTTCGGGAATAACAACAAAATCTTTTAAATAAAAAGGTTCAAAATAAGCGACATTCTCAATGTCGCTTTTTTTGTATTTATCATAAGATAATATTGCCATTTCTTTGGCAGATGGAAATTTATCATCTACAAAAACAGCATTTTTATGGGTGATTATTTCTTTACATTTCTGCGCTCCGTCGCCTAAAAAATATACTTTTTGATTTTTTAATGCTTCCGCAAAAGAAGTTGTATCAATAATCTCTGCTTTTGTTTTTCGTATTTGTTGGTGATTTTCATCAAAAATAGCAGCATATACTTCCATTCTTCTTGCATCTAGCATAGGAATTACCAACCCTTTTTCTATGGATATTGCGTGTGCTAAAGACATTAACGTATCAATAGAAATTAATGGAACATCCATAGCAAAACAAATTCCTTTTGCGGCAGAAACTCCTATTCTTAAGCCTGTGTAAGAACCAGGGCCTTTACTAACTGCCACAGCATTTATTTGTTTAGGACTAAGGTTAGATTTTTCTAAAACTTCTACAATAAATGGATGTAACTTTTCTGCATGAGAATACTGAATGTCATTTAATTCTTTTAAAAACAATATCTTTCCGTTTTTAGCAATACTTACGGAACAGTTTTTAGTTGCAGTTTCTATGTTTAAAATGATTGCCAATTTCTAATTTTTCGAACAAAGATACTATTTCAGAAAACAAAACCTTACACAAAGATTAGCTATACATGCTTTTCAAACTGTTTTTTTATATCCTCAAGAAAAATTATATTTGAAGAAACTATTATTAGTAAAAATAAAAACTCCGTTAGCGGAATAAAAATATAATTAAAATTATGGATGTAGTATCAATTATTTCATTTATTGGATTTACACTTTTAGTAGCATTGATTGCTTGGTATGCAACAAGAGGCACAGACGAAACGTCTGCAAAAGGCTATTATTTGGGCGGAAGAAGTTTAGGAGCAATCACCATTGCGGGATCTTTGCTACTCACCAACTTATCAGCAGAACAAATTGTAGGATTGAACGGACAGTCTTTCTCTGAAGGTATTTTGGTCATGGCTTGGGAAACCTTAGCTGCAATCGCCATCATTTTTACAGCTATTTATTTATTACCCAAATATATGCGTTCTGGTATTACTACCATTCCTGAGTTTGTACAACATCGTTTTGACCAAGGAACAAAAGCTATTTTATCTGTATTATTTCTCATAGCGTTTGGTATTGTATTGCTCCCAACTATCTTATATTCAGGTTCATTAGCCTTTAGTACGATGTTCGATTTGCCCACACTTTTTGGAATGTCGGAGTCTGGTGTGATTGCAATTTGTGTTTGGTCTATTGGTATTATAGGTGTTTTCTATGCCATTTTTGGTGGTTTAAAAGCAGTTGCGGTTTCAGATTTGGTCAATGCTATTGGGCTTTTAATTGGCGGACTTTTAATTCCAATTTTTGGATTATTATTAATTGGAGACGGAAGTGTTTCCGAAGGATTAACGATACTTTGGGATTCGAATCCAGAAAAATTTGATGCCGTTGGCGATGTAGATGCTTCTATCCCTTTTGGTACTATTTTTACAGGAATGATGATTGCCCAAATTTATTATTGGGGTACCAATCAATCTATTTTACAACGTGTTTTTGGTGCCAAAAGCCTAAAAGAAGGACAAAAAGGAATGATGATTGCTGGGTTTGTAAAGTTTTTAATTCCAGTGATTGTTGTCTTACCAGGTATTATTGCGTGGCATCTTTTTGAAGGAAATTTAGAAAATGCAGACCAAGCCTATCCTGCATTGGTTAAAAAAGTATTGCCTGGAGCCTATTTAGGATTCTTTGCGGCTGTCTTGTTTGGTGCAGTTTTAAGTTCTTTTAATAGTTTATTAAACAGTAGTGCCACCTTGTTTGGTTTCGATTTATACAAGCAATATTTTCAACAAGAAGCCACAGAAAAACAAACGGTAAAAGCAGGAAAAATGTTTGGTTTATTAGTTGCTATTATTGCAATGATTATTTCACCTTTTATCGCTGATGCACCTGATGGCTTATTTTCATATATTCAACAAGCATTAGGAAGTTTGAGTGTTCCTATTTTGGCGGTTGTTTTAATTGGAATAATTACAAAACGTGTACCTGCCAAAGCTGCAAAAATTGTGTTAATTGGTGGTGTATTGATGTATTTGATAAGTCTGTTGGGGCTTCAACCTTATTTTACAGATCAAGCTATGGAAACCGCAACAGCAAATGGAATTACGGGAATAAAAGAATTAGCAATTATCAAAGCAAACGCATATCCACATTTCCTTCATATTATGGGAATTCTATTTGTTATCAATATAGCAATTATGCTTATCATTGGAAAATTATATCCTAAACAAGAAGTGTATGTTCCAGTTATAACAAAAGAAATAGATACTACACCTTGGAAATATGCAAAAGTTATCGGTATTATTATAGCAATATTGGTGGTAAGTACGTATTTTATTTTTAGATAATCACTTAAATACTATTATAAATTAGGGCTTTAGTAAAATTTTAATGGATATTTTACAGGGTAACAAATTGGGGTAGGTCAACTGTGCTGTTTTGTCATTCCGCAGGAATCTTCACGGAGTACTTTGTGAGTTCCTTACAGGAAGACAAACAGGACGTGTCTCCTGTTTACGTTGGACTTATTTTAAATAAAATAATACCACATAAGTGTATGTTCTATTTTAGAAAACTAGATTTTTACCATTAAATATTTACTAAAGCCTAAATTAGGAACTTTTGGAGACTATCAACATATTTAACCCAACACCAAGATTTTAACCAAAAACTGAAGTATTGCACAGAATTTCTTATAGAGTTATGGGTAAGTGGTTATAATAAAGTGCGTCAATCGTAGAACTTTAAAAATACTAATATAAAATTCTTACAACAACGAAGTAATAATATCTTCAATAGTAATTCCTTCTGCCTCTGCCTTGTAGTTTTTTACAATTCTGTGTGATAAAATTGGAATAGCCACTGCTTTTACATCTTCTATATCTGGGGAATATTTGCCGTGTACAGCTGCGTGTGCTTTTGCTCCTAAAATTAAATTTTGAGAAGCTCTTGGGCCTGCTCCCCAATCTAAATAGGTTTTTATAAATTCGGAAGCTTCTTTGGATTTTGGTCTTGTTTTTCCTACTAAAGTTACGGCATATTCTATGACATTATTCGTAACAGGAATTTTACGAATTAAGTTTTGAATGTCTATGATTTCTTCCGCAGAAAAAAGCGATGTTACATTTTGCTGTATGGTAGATGTGGTATTTTTTACAACTTCTACCTCCTCTTCAAAAGATGGGTAATCTAAAGAAATAGAAAACATAAACCTATCTAATTGTGCCTCTGGCAAAGGATAGGTTCCTTCTTGCTCAATTGGGTTTTGAGTAGCCAATACAAAAAAAGGCAACTCTAATTGATAGTGATTTCCTGAAATGGTAACCGACCTTTCTTGCATAGCTTCTAACAAAGCCGATTGTGTTTTTGGTGGGGTTCTGTTAATTTCATCCGCCAGAATAATGTTAGAAAAAATAGGCCCTTTTATAAATTTAAACTGCCTATTTTCATCTAAGATTTCGCTTCCTAAAATATCTGATGGCATTAAATCTGGTGTAAACTGAATGCGTTTAAAATTTAAACCCAATACATCTGAAACGGTATTTACCAACAAAGTTTTGGCTAAACCTGGAACACCAATTAATAGAGAATGCCCGCCACAAAAAATAGATAACAGTGTAAAATTAACAGCTTTTTCTTGACCAATAATTACTTTTCCTATTTCAGATTTTAAAAGATGGTATTTCTCAACTAATCCATCTACAGCTTTCACATCAGACATTATTTATTTGTTGCTTTTTTCCAGTTCTTTTTAAAATTACACTTATTGTGTACACTATTTAATTTAATATACGTGTCTTTTATTTTGTTTTTAGACCATTTAGCAATGATTTCCTCTTTCTTTTTCTGTAAGGCCAGTTGTTGCACTTTTACATAATCATCTACCAAATCTGCTTTGTGCGTATCTGTTCTATCGCGCATCAAAATAAATTTATACATCTTCTCGCCTCCTCTAGCTTCGTCATAAAAAGGTGCTGTCATTTCGCCTTTTTTAAGGTCATTCACTCTTGCATATAAGGCAGGATCCATTCTTGTTAAATCAAATTTAGATTCACCAGAATACGGATTTATAATTAATCCTCCATTATTTTTTGTTTCTTTATCTTCTGAATATTTTTTTACAGCTTCTTCAAAAGTGATGACTCCAGCTGTAATGTCTTTAATAATTTTAGCAACTTTCTCTTTGGTCTGTTTCAGTTTTTCGTCTGGTATTTCTGGCTGCATTAAAATATGCGAGGCAATTCGGGTATTTCCTTTTATTTCATGCAATTGCATCAAATGATACCCAAATTGAGATTTAAAGGGTTTAGAAACTTCATTTATTTCTAAGGTAAATGCCATTTCTTTAAACTCTTTTATAAAATTTGATTCTTTGGTTACTGGATATTTTCCTCCATTTTGCGTTACCCTTGGATCGTCTGAATTTATAATCGCTTTCATTCTAAAACTTGCCCCATCTTCAATCTCTTTTTTTATTTGATTTAGTTTTGCAAGTATTCTGTCGTTTTCTTCTTTGGTAGGTTCAGCATTGATGACTATTTGCGCCAATTCTATTTCTGCTGGAAACTCTGGCAATTCATTTTTCTGTTTTAAACCATTGTAATACAAACGCACTTCTTCTGGGGTTACATCTATTTTTTCTGTAACTTTTTGTTGCTCTTTTTCTATTAAAAGATTCTCTTTTTGTACGGTAGCCA
The DNA here is from genome assembly GCA_049607505.1 of Polaribacter sp. Taxonomy (GTDB): domain Bacteria; phylum Bacteroidota; class Bacteroidia; order Flavobacteriales; family Flavobacteriaceae; genus Polaribacter. The sequence continues at coordinate 3,083 of JBMYWO010000038.1, read as the reverse complement.
ATTCCTTTTTAAAATCATCCATATCATTAAAACCATACGCTTTTATGGCTTTATCTTCACTACCAAATTGTTGTGTAAAATATTGGACACTTCTTTGTACATTATTAGAAATTTCTGCTTCGGTAACGGTAACACTATCCACAATGGCGTGATGTGATAACAGTTTTTGATTCATCAATTCTTCCAACATTTCGCAATCAGATATTTTAATTTTTCCTTCGCTGCTTCTTTCTACTTCTAGTTTAAATTTTTCTATATCAGAATCTAAAACAATGTTTTTGCCTATAACCACGGCAACCCCATCTATTTTCATTTTTTGAGCAGAAATAGTTACGCTCATCAATCCAAGAAAAAGCAGGAATATTGGGAATTTAATATATTCTAAAGTTTTTATTTTGTGTAGCATCTTTCACTATTATTTTTTCAATCTCTCTTATTAATTCTATTTTACGTTTGTGTAAAATCATTTGTTTTATTCTTGGTTTAATATAGCTTAAAGGAGCAATACTATTTCTAACTAAAACATCTTTTACAGCCACCAAATATAAACCTAAAGAATCTTGTTTTTTTGCGAATTTTGTTTTTTTTAACAATTTTTCTTTAGAAAATGGAACTTTTAACAAAACCTTATCTAATCTCGTCCAAATAGTATCGTTAAATTGATAGGATGTAAAACTTAATTCCTTCTTTATTAGTTCTTCAATATCTTCCATTTCATTAGATTTGAATAATTTTATCAGCTCTTTTTTTTCTGCCAAATTATTATTAAAAGAAAGATATTTTACTTTAATCAGTTCTTCATTCAATTTAAAATTTTCTCTATTTAAGGTATAATAGGCTGAAATTTCTTTTTCCTCAATAAGGGTATCTAATTGCTGTTTTATTAAAATTTCTTTGTAATTGTTAATCAAAAGACTTTCTCTATAATCTTTTACCAACCTATTAATTTTTTCGCTGGTTTCCATAGAACTATTTTCTTCGGATTTTCTTAACAACAATTGTTTGGTAGCCCAAGTAGTAATTAAACTTTTGGCAAGTATCAGGCTATCTTGTTGGGTTATATTTTTTGGAAAAAGATTTGCAATGTCCGTATGATATAATTTCGTATTATACACAGAAGCAATAGGTTGAAAACTTTCGCTTTCTTGTTTTTTAAAATTTATAAACTCACAAGCACAAAAGAAGAGTAGAATTAATATACTTACGAAGTATTTCATCTGTTTGTATTTATTGTTTCATATTTTGTTGTGATTTAACTGTGTGAAATAATAAAGGGTCTTACTGTCTGACCTTTTTTTGAGTAACAACTTTAATTGACACAGTATTGATATATAGTTTTAAACATCCTCGCATAGTTCTCAAATCTAATTCTTTGTCTTTTATTGACCTAATTTTTTATTGAAAATATCTATAAAACACAAATAGTAATTTTTAGTTTAAATGCTTTTATGTAAATTGCAGTAAATATTCTTACCGTTGAAATCAACACAAAAAATATCCAAAACATTTATAAGTTTTTTAGTAGCTTCTATCTTAATTTGGTTGTTGATTACCCTATCTAAAGAATATACAGCATCCTTATTTTTAGGCATTTCTTATGATGAATTGCCCGAAGATAAAATCTTACAAAAAGAGCCTGTCAATGAAATTGAAGTCCTTGTAAAAGGAACAGGATTTAGAATTATTGTTGCTAAATTAAAAAACAATTTAGTGAAACTAAATACCAGTAATTTAACTAGAAAATCTAAATTACAGTATTATCTTATACCAAAAAATCAAAAGTCAACGATTCAAAAACAACTTTCATCGGGATTGCAAATTGAACAAATCTTAAAAGACACCATATATTTAGAATTAGGGAGTTTAATCTCAAAAAAAGTACCCGTAAAATTACATTTAGATATTGAATATCATTTAGGATATGATAGTTCAACTGCAATACAATTAACGCCAGATAGTATTGCTATTTCTGGACCAGAAAGTCAAGTGAATGAAATTCATACCATACATTTATCTGATTTGAAGTTAGAAGACGTTACATCTGATTTTGAAAATATTGTCCCAATTATAAAACCTAAAAATTCAGAAAAGGTTAGTTTTAGTGGAGAATCTGTAAAGATAACAGGCAATGTAGAAAAATTTACAGAAGGTAGTTTTGAAGTGTCTTATGCAATCAAGAACTTACCTAAAGAACTAGAAATAAGAACTTTTCCAAAAACAATAAAAGTAGTTTATAAAGTTGGGTTGTCCAATTTTAATAAAATAGACGAAAATTCCTTTAAAATTGAATGTGATTATAAAACAGCTACATTAAATAATTATAACTACTTACTACCCAAAGTTGTAAGTACTTCTGGTTTGATAAAAAGCGTAAAACTCATCCCCAATAAAATAGATTTCTTAATTCAAAAATAAATGATTGTTGGTTTAACAGGTGGCATTGGAAGTGGAAAAACAACCGTAGTTCAGTTTTTTCAAGAACTTTCTAATATTGCTGTGTATATAGCAGATAGTGAAGCTAAAAAACTAATGAATTCATCCGTTCGTATTCAATCAAAAATGATCAAAGAATTTGGAAAAGAGGCTTATAAAAATAATCAATTAAATAGAACTTATATAGCTAATATTGTTTTTAAAAACAAACAAAAACTGGCTGTTTTAAATGCGATAGTTCATCCAGAAGTTGAGAAACATTTTCAAGAATTTATCATTAAAAACAAAGATAAAAGCTATATTTTATATGAAAATGCTATTTTGTTTGAAAACCAAAGTAACTTCATTTGTGATTTTATTATCACCGTTTCTGCACCTTTAGAAACTAGAATTCAAAGAGTAATGGAAAGAGACAAATCTACAAAAGAGGTCGTTCTAGACCGAATTAAAAATCAATGGACAGAAGATAAAAAAATGCTACAATCTAACTATGTCATTGAAAATACTTCACTAGAAAACACCAAAAATCAAGTAATAAGAATTCATAATATTTTAACAGAAAAACAATTATAAGTTTAATTAATGTTGATTTTTTTCTTAAAAAAATCTTAATTTTTTACTAGATTTGTTAATATGCGTTAAAATCCATA
>JBMYWO010000037.1:0-15964 GCA_049607505.1 Polaribacter sp. | reverse complement strand
TGACCATTCAAGAATTAGGTACAATCTTTCAACAAAAAGCTGCCGTAAAAGTAGTTGTTTTAAACAATGACTTTCTGGGAATGGTACGCCAATGGCAACAACTATTTTTTGACAAACGCTATGCATCCACAGAAATGGTAAATCCAAATTTTGTGGCTATTGCAGAAGGCTATTATATAAAAGCAAAAAAAGTAACCAAAAGAGAGGAATTGGCAAGTGCTGTTGAAGAAATGATGACAAGTGAAGATCCTTATTTCTTAGAAGTTTGTGTAGAAAAAGAAGATAATGTATTTCCTATGATACCAAGTGGAGCGAGTGTTTCGGATATAAGGTTGAGTTAGAAGGGGGAAGTAGGGAAGTTAGGAAAATTGGAAGGGGAAGTTTGAAGCAGGAAGCGAGAAGCGGGATATACAACACAGATTTTTTCTATTTTTGCATCGGGAAGTTTTAGAAGTTAAAAGTAAACCTTTATGAAAACACTAAATATAAAAATTTCAGATTTTGAATATAACCAATTTGGATTAAAAAAAAGCAATTTATCATTTTCTGAACTCATTGAGATACTTGAAAAAAAAATAAGCAAACAAAATTTAGAAAAGAGTATTCAATTAGCAACTCAATATGGCTTGTCAAAAATGACTATGGAAGAAATTAATGAAGAGGTAAAAGCAGTAAGAAATGCAAAAAGTAATTCTTGATACTAATAGTATTATTTCTTCTTTGCTTCAAAAAAATTGTCTTGTATCGTTTCTCACAATGATTTGTGTTAAATAAATTAGTGTAAATGTCAAAAATCATCACACCTTATAAGGATTCAGAATTAGGAAAAAAAGAACAAATTGCAAAAATGTTCGATACTATTTCTGAAAATTATGATGGATTAAACAGAGTGATTTCTTTAGGAATTGATGTACAATGGCGTAAAAAAGTAGTACAAATTGTAGGCAAAAACAATCCGAAGCAAATTTTAGATATTGCCACAGGTACTGGAGATTTGGCGATGATGATGGCAGAATTAAATCCTGATAAAATCATAGGTTTAGATATTTCTGCGGGAATGTTAGCCGTAGGAAAGCAAAAAATTGCCAAAGCAAATTTGTCTGACAACATAGAAATGTTGGTTGGTGATTCTGAAAAAATGCCTTTTGATGATGCTACTTTTGATGCCATTACAGTTTCTTTTGGTGTGCGGAATTTTGCCAATTTAGACAAAGGAATTCAAGAAATAGCACGAGTTCTAAAACCAACAGGGGTTTTGGTCATTTTAGAAACCTCAAATCCAACAAAATTTCCATACAAACAGGGGTATAAATTATATACTAATTTTATTTTGCCCGCTATTGGCAAAATTTTTTCTAAAGACAAAGTTGCCTATTCCTATTTATCAGAATCTGCAAATTCTTTTCCTTTTGGAAAAACTTTCAACAATATTTTACAAAAAAATGGGTTTACACATACAGAGCATAAACCTGTAACTTTTGGGGTTGCAACAATTTATATTGCAAAAAAATAATGATGAATAAAAAAATTGTTCTTTTTGGATTTTTTCTACTGATTTCTATAACCTTTTATGGACAGAGAGAGCGTGTAGAAAATTTACCAAGTTTTGATAAAAGAAAAATCCATTATGGTTTTTATTTGGGGGTAAATCAAAACGATTTTAAATTAAATTTAAAAGAAAGTTCTATACAAAATGCCGACATTTCTGTAGATCCTACTACGGGTTTTAATGTAGGTTTGATAGCAGATTTGCGGTTGCACAAAAATTTGAATTTGCGTTTTGAACCTGGATTAATAAGTAATTCTAAAAGAATTTACTTCAATCATTTATCAAATCCAAGAGATAGTGTTCGAGAAATAGGATCTACTTATTTACACATCCCACTCGTTTTTAAATTCAGTACAGATAGATATAAGAATGTGAAACCTTATTTGCTTGCAGGAATTTCTTATGACCATAATTTTTCTAGTAATGAAAGAAATCAAGATGATAATTCTTCAGGACAATTTAGAATGAAAAGCAGTAATTTTATGTACGAAGTTGGTTTGGGAATAGATATTTATTTATACTTTTTTAAATTCTCACCATCCATTCGAGGCGTTTTTGCCATTAATAATGAAATCAAATATGATGATGATGTAAACAGCCAATGGACGGCACCCATAAATTATATGGGAACTCGTGGCGTCTTTTTAACTTTTGCTTTTGAGTGATTGTTGTTGCAAATGATCTACCATTTTATTCAATAATTTTTTGAAAACTCATACTAAAATAGGCAAGCGATTTTATCTCTTTTACACTAGCCAAACGTTCATTTCCGATGATTAGCAACCCGTTTTTAGTACCTTCTATATGGTAATATTTATTACTTTCAAAGAATAAAATTAATTCATCTGTAAAGAATTCTTTAATTTTTGCTTCATTTTTTCCTGAAAGATAAAAACGTTTTGAAAAATCTGGGTGGTTATCTATGTCAATGTCTTTATAGCCTGCAAAATGATATATTTTTTCAAAAATACCTTCTTTATCTAAAGTAAATTCTGGAATATTTTTTTCGCTTTCTATATATAACATTGTTGCTTTAATCACTTGTTTTGCAATCATTTCCCCTTCTGAAAATTGGATGTCAAACAGCGAACAATTTTCATTGGAAAGAATATTAGAAACCTTGTTTATTTTTCTTGTTTTAAAATATCCAAATTTTGGTAATTGCGTAACTTCTTCAGTAGGAAAAGCATCATAATGCCAGTGCATTTCTTCGCTAATTTTTTGAATTGATTTTTGGCGTTTTGTCAATATTCCTTCTTTAGGAATTATTTGTTGAGGCAACACCTTACGTAACGCAAACGGGTGCTCACTTCCTGATTTAGAGTCATCTAAACCAATTACTTCAAAATGCCCTTCTTTTCGTTTAAAAGTTTCTGCATAATTACTCATATTTTCCATTACAGAGTGATCTACAAAATCACAGAGAGAAAAATCAATGATAGCTTCTTCGTTTTCAGGAATCTGATCTAGTTTGGATTTTAGTTTTGTGTAGTTTAAAAAACTAGAAAAATTCTTTACACTTACGTAATATTTATCATCTTCTTTAAACATTAAAACATTTGGTTTTAACGCATTTTTGATGAATAGTAACGCGTTTTTATTAATGATAATATGAATGATAAATGTAACTAAAATTCCAACTAAAATACCAGTAATCAAACTTGTAGCTATGGTTGTAAATAAGGTAATTAAGAAAATAATAAGTTGCTCTTTTCCTATTTTAAATACTTTTTTTATGTTTTCTGGCGAAGCTAATTTATACCCTGTATAAACTAAAATTGCTGCCAATGCTGGCAATGGAATCTTTCTTAATTCGGTTGCAAATAATAAAATGAATGCAACTAAAAACGCTGCATGAAAAAAGTTAGCAGATCGATTGCTTCCATTATTATTTACATTTACAGAACTTCTAGCAATTACGGTAACTACATTTAATCCGCCTAAAAAACCGCTAATTACGGTTGCTAAACCCAATGCACGAATATCTTTATTTACGTTAGAACGCCTTTTTAATGGATCTAATTTATCAACTGCTTTTATGCTTAATAAACTTTCTATACTGGCAATTAGCGTAATTGCGATGACGGCATTTATAAAATCAAAATGATAGGCTTTGCTAAAATTTGGAAAGGCAAAATTGGATAAAATATCGTCTGGTAAGTTGATTAACAGTTTTTTATCAATCGGATAATCCATTGGAGAAAACATCTCAAAATAATAATACAACCCAACACTTAAGACTACAATCCACATAGGGGCTGGAATTAGTTGAAAATATCGATTTCTGATTTTGCTGTAAAAAACCATAATCAATAAACTAATAATACCCACCAAACCCGCATAAAACATACTAGAATTATCGGTTTTAATTAAGTTTATAATTCCTTCAGGAACTTGCAACAATAAATTGATAATGCTTCCTTTTGCATCCAAATTACCAAACATTACATGGACTTGTTTTGCAAAAATACCAATACCAATAGCGGCTAACATTCCTTGTATGGCTGAAGCAGGAAAAAAATCGCCTAAAGCTCCCATCCGTAAAAAACCAAAAATAATTAAGAGAATTCCAGAAATTACAATAGCAGCCAAGGTGAATAAGAAACCTTGTTGCATATCACCATTTCCAAGTGTTGTAATGGCAGATAAAATAACAACGACTAATCCGTTTCCTGGACCAGCAATAGTAACATGTGAACCTCCGAGTAAAGAAACAACGATACCTCCAACTATGGCAGCAATAACACCAGAAATTGGTGGCGCACCAGAGGCTAAAGCTAGACCCAAACCTAAAGGAAGTGCGATTAAAGAAACTACAAAACCTGAAAAAATATTTTGTGGAATTTCTGTAACAAATGTTTTAAAGGGGTTCTTTTTCATACCTTATTTTACAATTAAAACATCGGTTGGTAATTCTGACAAAATATACTCAATATCGTGAGGAAAAATACGGTCTAATAAACTCAATGTAGAAGGTGCGTTCATTACTAGCAAATCAGCTCTTTTCACTTTTGCATAATGCCCAATAGAATATCCTCTACGTCCAAAAATACTTTGTGTTTTTATGCTAATATCAGCACAATTTATTTCTTTTAAAATATTTTTTACACGCTTGTCTTCTCTCGTTTTTATACGTTCTTTTATTAAGGTAGCTTTACGTAAAGATTTATCATCATTTACTTTTACATCTAATTCTGCTTGACTAATTTCTTCTACAATAGTAATTTTTTTACACCCTAAATTTTCCGAAAATGTAACAGCCGTTTTAATAGTTTCTTCGGTTTTTTTATCTTTTAAACCATTCACTACTATATGTTTGCAAGGAACTCTTTCTATGGAAGGTTTGATCATCAACAAAACAGAACAAAGTGCTTTTCTAGTTAATTTTCTAGCGATAGAACCTACATAATATTTGAATAAATTTTCTTGTTGTAAGGCACCTAAAATAAGTAAATCTATCTTTTCTTGACTACAAGTTTGTAAAATTACTTTTACGGGTTTTCCTTCTTGCCATATTGTTTTTAAAGGAGTTTTTAGCGTTTCTGCTTCTTTTAAAACTGCTGATAATTGTTGTTCTTTACTTTTAGATTTTTCACCAACATGAACTCCAACCAATTCAGCATCAAGCATATTAGCAATTCTTACAGCTTCAAACAAATTTGTTTTTAAACTTGGTGAGAATGCAATTCCGATTAATATTTTATGAAGTTTCTGCAAGAAAAGGATTATCTATTTTGGCTAAATACATGACAAAAAATAAGTATCATTGATTGAAAACCTTGTAAGTTTTTCGTTATCAAGACCTTTCAGGTTTTGAAAACCTGAAAGGTCTCAAACATTTGTTTTTAAAATACTAATTTTAGAGAAACGATGTGCTAATATTATTTTTTGTCATGTAGTTAGATATTTTGGCTAACAAGATAGCAAACTTTAGAAGAAAGAAAAGCCATAAATTTCAAATTGTTTTAAAACCTATAGCCTAAAGAAATGCCAATTCTAGGAACTACATCATTATTATCGCTATCAGCAAAGTTTCTTCCGATACCTAATAAAAGTTCTGTAGTAAATCCTTTTTTAGAAACAAATTTTCCTCCCACAGAAACACCTAGGGCAAAACCAGTTTCAGACTTGTTTGTGTTATTAAAAATAGTATCTTCCTCCGCAGAGAATAACATTCCAAAGCCTTCTGCAAAAAAGCCTCTAGCATATTTGCCAGAAAAATAACGTCTGTAATAAGGTGTTAAAGAATAATCAAGGCTAGATATTGAAGTATCGGTATTTATTGCAGCAGATATACCTAAAGAAGATTCTTCATCAAGTAATCTTTCATAAGAAAGGTCTATCCATTTAAATGATAAAATAGTTAAAGCATTAATCTTAATTTCACCTTTTTTATCAATGTCTTGCGGGTGTTTTTCTTCTTTTTCTTGAGCCGTTGAAATTGTACTGATTAGCAATACAATAAGTAGTGTGATTTTTTTCATTGTGGTTTTTTTTAAATGATACTAATTCACAAATATACCAAAAACTATGCCGAAAAAGAGTTAAAAAATAATCGAGGTGTACGACAAATTTCACTTTTACAGGATAAAAACTCAAATTTCGCATCTCCAAAAGTAGAATAAACATTGCCAATTTAGTTTTTATTTTTACAATCAATTTTTGTTTTAAGACTACTAAAAAAGTAAAGAAAATAAAAGTTTTATTTTAAGTAGAACTTTTTTATATTGCTCAATAGTTTTGAAGAATAATAGTGAATTTTAGAACACTCATTTTTTCGGTTTTATACAGATTTACTCAAGTTTCGCAGGTTCCAATCCCGTGATAAATAAAGGGTAAAAGAAGCAGTATTTTCTTTGTTTAATACACTAAATATTAGTATGTTAAATGAGTGATTTCAATATTCACAAAATGCTACAAACCAAAGATATTAAAAATTTAAGAGAATTAACTCCTTTTTCTTGTGAGTAGAAAAAACTATACCAATTAATAACAATGAATGATGGATTTTAAAAAAATTACTATAGAGATATTATATATTCTGATAATTTTATTGACAATAACCTCTTGCAATACTCCAATTAAAAAAAACGAAAAATCGTATATCAAATATGTAAACCCTTTTATAGGAACTGGAGGTCATGGACACACCTACCCTGGTGCTACCGTTCCTTTTGGGATGCTTCAGGTAAGTCCAGACAATGGTATTTCTGGATGGGATTGGTGTTCAGGCTATCATCATTCTGACTCAATTACTATTGGCTTTAGTCATTTGCATTTAAGCGGTACAGGCATTGGTGATTTGGGCGACATCCGTTTTATGCCCATCAATAAAAAAGTGAATTTGGCAAAAGCCATAAAAACTAGAGATGATGTTCCGTATAAATCAAACTATTCGCATGAGCAAGAAAAAGCAGAAACGGGTTATTATAGTGTATTTTTAAAAGATCACAATATTAAGGCAGAATTAACCTCGGGCGTAAGAACGGCATTTCATCAATATACATTTTCTAAAAACGATATGCAGTCAGTAATTATTGATTTAGGATACGCATTTAATTGGGATAAACCCGAACGTACGCAACTAACCATTGAAGATAAATTTACAGTATCGGGTTATAGGCATAGTAAGGGTTGGGCTAAGAATCAGAAAGTTTTTTTTATAGCTAAATTTTCAAAATCTATTAAAGAGTTTGAGTTGGTGTCTAATCAAGAATATATAAAAGATAGTAGTGTTACAGGAACTAAAACTTCTGCACAACTCTATTTTAATAATTTGAATGAAGAAAAATTGCAAGTGAAAGTTGGTGTTTCTTCTGTGAGTGTTAAAAATGCACTTGAAAATATATCAGAAAATAAAGAAAATTTTAAGACTGCTAAACAAAAGGCTTCTAAAAACTGGAATAAAGTGCTGTCAAAAATTGATGTGCAATCACCTACAGATTCCTTAAAAACAATTTTTTATACCGCATTATATCATGCACAACTAGCTCCAGTTACTTTTAGTGATGCTAATGGAGAATTCAGAATGGAAAATGACAGTATTGTAAAAGCTGAAAATTTTACCACCTATTCTACCTTGTCATTATGGGATACTTTTAGAGCGCAGCAACCCTTACTTACCATTATTGAACCCAATAGAGTTGCTGAAATTATTAACTCTATGTTGGCATATTATCAGCATAAAAAAAGACTGCCCGTATGGACTTTATATGCGAATGAAACCAATACCATGACAGGGTATCATTCTATACCCGTAATCGTGGAAGCCTATTTTAAAGGCATTAAAGGTTTTGATATTCATAAAATTTATGACGCGATGAAAGCCACTATGATGCAAGATGATCGTGGGCTAAATCATTATAAAAAATACGGATATATTCCACATAATTTATTAGACGAATCCGTAACCATCACTTTAGAATATGCCTATGACGATTGGTGTATAGCCCAAATGGCAAAAGCTTTAGGGAAGAATGAAGATGATGAATATTTTACAAAACGTTCTAAAGCCTATCAGCATTTATTTGATAAAAATACTGGTTTTATGCGAGGAAAATCTGAAGACGGAAAATCTTGGAAAGAACCTTTTGACCCTAAATATTCTGCACATAGAATTAATGCTGAATATACGGAAGGCAACGCATGGCAACACAGTTGGTTTGTACCGCACAATGTGGAAAATTTTATAGCCCTTCATGGAGGAAATGAAATCTTTACCAATAGATTAGAACAACTTTTTACAGAGAGTTCTGAAATTACTGGCGATAATGTTTCGAGTGATATTTCTGGACTCATTGGGCAATATGCACATGGTAACGAACCAAGTCATCATATTGCTTATCTATTTAATCGTGCTAACAAACCTTGGCGCACGCAATATTGGGTTAGAGAAATATTAAAAACGCAATACAATACAACACCAAACGGATTGAGTGGCAATGAAGATTGCGGACAAATGTCTGCTTGGTATGTGTTGAGTTCTATAGGCTTGTATGCTATGAATCCAGCTTCTGGAGAGTACGAAATAGGGAGTCCACTATTCGAAAAAACGACCATTACAATTTCCAAAGAGAAAAAATTCATCATTGAAGCCGAAGGTGTTTCAGATAAAAATATCTATATACAATCAGCAACGCTTAATGGCAAGATTTTCAACCAAACGTCTATTTTACATCAACAAATAATGGATGGCGGAACATTGCATTTTGTTATGGGACCAAAGCCTAATAAAGATTGGGGAATTACTAAAAAAATACAATAATAAAGTTGATTCTTTTTTTGAGTTTTTGTGCTAATATTATTTTTTGCCATGTAGTTAACAAAATATTAATTTTTTGAAGAGCTACTAATCTACTGTTTCTAGTATTGTAAAAATAATTAGGGTTTGCCGAAAAACAACTGAAAAAATTTCGCAGACGCTAAAAACCCTTTTAAGCTTCATCTACTAATTTTTTAAAAGTCGATTTTCTTCTAAAAGCGGCTTCTCTTTCAAGAACTTTACTTTCCATAAAATTGACAACTTTTTCTTGAATTTTTGTTTTATATACCTTATTCATATAGGTAATTCCGCCTGGAGACATTACATTTACTTCTACTAATTTTCCGCCAATTACATCAATCCCAACAAAATACAATCCGTCTTTTACCAATTTAGGGCCAATTTTATCACAGAGTATTTTTTCTTGTTTTGTCAATTTATGTTTTGCCACACTGCCACCAGCCGAAACATTAGAACGATGATCTTTTTCACCTGGAATTCTTCTCATTGCTCCAATAGGAACCCCGTTTAAAAGCAATACCCTAACATCCCCTTGATCTGCTCCTTTTATGTATTCTTGCAATATAACGTACTCTGAATCTCCATTGCCTTTATTGATATAAAAGTCTAATAATGAATTAATATTTCCCATAGCAGATTTTTCGATGAGTATAACACCAGAGCCTCCAAAACCGTTTAGTGGTTTTAAAATCATTTTATCAGACGAAGATTCCTCTATCATTTTCACTAAATAATCTTTGTTTTTAGAAACATGAGTAACAGGAATTATTTCGTTATTTGGATCTTCAAAAACGGCAGTATATAATTTATTGTTAGCCTCTCGCATTCCTTGTACAGAATTGATGATAAAAACATCGTCTTTTACCGAGTCTAAAAAGTTTAACATTAGAGGATCTAAAGGCGGTTCTGCCCTCATAAAAATAACATCAAAACCTGCTAGTGGCAGCATTTCTTCTCGTGTTGTTGTTTTGTTATAAAATGATTTTATACTAGCAGGAATTTTATCTAGCCTATTTAAAATTGTACAAAAAGCATTGGTTACACTATTTCTAATTGTTAAATTGGAGGGTGTGCAAATGGCAACACCATGACCTCTTTTTGCACATTCGTGAATAAGGGTTAAAGAGGTATCGTTTTCAGGGGATTTAATACTTTCCCAGGGGTACATTAAAAAGCAAACATTCATATTTAGTTAGTAGTTAATTAGTTGTAAGTCTGAAATGGCAGAGGATTAAGGCTTTTAATCTTCCAAAACATAGTTTATTTTAAAGGTTTAAATTTGGTTTTGATTTATTAAAAAATTCAATAATAATAGGGTCTCTATATGCTAATCCTAAAAGTGTGGAAGCTCCACCCACCGTTTTTAAATTACTTCTGTAAATGGCAATTTCTAAAAAACTAGCAGCATTAAAAATAGCTAATTTTGTACCGTCAAACTGACGAATATCTTGTGTGGCATCGGCAATAACTTCATTATATTTATTAAATATTTTAGTGAAAGAATAACGACTTGCGGTTACTTTAAAATCACGTCCTTTTCCTATTTCATAAAACATTTTCTTGCTAATATTACTAATTACATTTCCGTAATTATCAATATAGATAACGCCACCAATTATTTGATTTTGAGCCTGATTTACTTTAGGCTGAATTTCTATCATCTTTTTGTAAGAAGTAATTTCCTTGCCAATAACACTTAAATTACCACCTTTTGCAATAAAACAAGCAACTTGCACAAAAACATCTAAAACAGGAAAACTGCTTTCTACACGGTCATGAATATTGATGGCTACTATTTTCTTCGGATTAATTTCTGACGCTATCATTGAGATGAGTCCATTATCTGGACAAATAAAAAAATGATTGTCTAATTCTAAAGCAATATGTTGATTGTCTTCCCTTAACTCTGAATCTACACCCACAATATGAATGGTTCCGTCTGGAAAACTCATATAAGAATTTTTAAGAATATAAGCAGTTTCTGTAATATTAAATGGAGAGATTTCATGAGAAATATCAACAATTTTTGCATCCGCAAGTTCAGAATAAATAGCACCTTTTACCGCACCCACAAAATGGTCTTTTGTTCCAAAATCTGTTGTTAAGGTAATTAGAGGCATTAGAAATGAATTGTTAATTAAATGTGTAAAAGTTAAGCAAAATTACACATTTTTGGAAAATTTAATCGTTATTTTTAGTTTTGACTTATGATTCACTAAAAACCTACTAAATTTAAACACTTGAACGAACGCATTATTGAGTTAACAGAAATCAATCCTAAAGATTTTTTTGGTGCACAAAATAGTACCATAACACAATTAGAAAAACACTTTCCAAAAATTAAAATTGTTGCTCGTGGCTCTAAACTTAAAATTTATGGTGAAGCAGTTGTTTTAGACGAATTTGAAAAACGTTTAGAACGACTGATCAACTATTTTAATAGGTATAACAAACTTGATGAAAATAGTATTGAACGTATTTTAACATCAAGCGGACATGAAGAAAAAAATACTACGACTGTCAATACCAAAGATATTTTAGTACACGGAATTAATGGCAAATTGATAAAAGCGCAAACTGAAAACCAGCGTAAAATGGTCAATTTGATGCAAAAAAATGATATGCTTTTTGCTGTGGGGCCTGCAGGAACAGGAAAAACTTATACCGCTGTTGCATTAGCGGTAAAAGCCCTCAAAGAAAAAGAAGTAAAAAGGATTATTTTAACAAGACCTGCCGTAGAATCTGGCGAAAATTTAGGCTTTCTTCCTGGAGATTTAAAAGAAAAATTAGACCCATATATGCAACCCTTATATGATGGATTAAGAGATATGATTCCGCATGAGCGATTAAGTTCTCATTTAGAAAAAGGAATCATACAAATTGCGCCTTTGGCATTTATGCGCGGTAGAACTTTAGACAATGCTTTTGTGATTTTAGACGAAGCACAAAACACAACACACAATCAGATGAAAATGTTTTTAACAAGAATGGGTAAAAACGCAAAATTTCTGATTACGGGAGACCCTGGGCAAATAGACCTGCCAAGAAAACAGGTTTCTGGTTTAAAAGAATCCTTATTAGCTTTAAAAGATATTGAAGGTATTGCACAAGTCTATTTAGATGATAAAGATGTGGTAAGACATAGATTGGTAAAGAAAATTATTAAAGCATATAAGAGTATAGAAACGGAGTAGGAAGTTTAGTTACAGTGTTCAGTGGCAGTGTTCAGTTAAATTCAATAAAAAAACTAGGTGTTATACATAGCCTGTCGAAGTGGAATTGGTGGAATTGGTGTTGTTGAAAAAAAATAACCGCAGAGATACAAAATCTTTGCGGTTAAAAACCAAATTAAGAATATTTTCTCTTCCTTATATACTTAAAAACAAACCCAAAAATAAACAATAGCAGTAAGGGTAAAATCACATTTAGAAACTGCCAAAAAGCACGCTCTTTAAACGCTTTTTGTTTGTTTAAAATGGCAATTTTTAAGGTTTTATTTCTTAAGTTTATTAAACCCGAATCATCTAATAAATAATCTACTGTGTTTAAAAGAAACTCCTTATTCCCAAATTGTTCGTTAGTCCATTTGTCAATAGATAAATCGTGTGGTTTTCCTTTTAAAATTTGATTTTTTCCAATATCACCATCGGCAATAATCACCATTTTATTGTCTATACCCTTTTCTTTATAAAGTGATGTTTTATAAGGTTTTATACGATTTTTATACGCCGAATTAAAATTGCCTTCTAACAACACTGCAAATAATTGATTGCCAGAATTATAAGCTTCTTCTTTTGGCTCATCGGCTATGCTTTGCAATGCTATAATACGTGGCGTTCCTATTTTTTGTGTCAATAAAGAACTGACTAATAAAGGCGTTTTTTTAATTGAATTTTTGAGTGTATCTATTTGATTTGCAAACTGCAAACGAACAGGCAAAACATTTTTTGTAATAACATGATTTGGATTTCCGCCCACTAATGGATTAAAAAACCAATCTAAATTTTGAAACTGTGTTTGATTGCCAATAGTACCCGTTGCTAAAGGTATTTTTGCAGCATACAAATCTTTAATTAATGTTGAATTGATTCGCACTCCATAGGTAAATAGCAAATCTGTTAAGTTCAAATCTCTTGGGTAGGCTAGCATTTTTCCAGTGTTGTACAAACTGTCTAAATCTGCTTGCACATTGTCCAACATCCAAATTGTTTTTCCGCCATTGGCGACAAACTGATCAAGTGTAAATTTTTCTTCGGATGTAAATTTTTCTGTTGGTTTTGCAATAATTGCCAAATCAAAAGAAGTCAACTCTCTTAATGTTTTCTGCGGATTTGAAGCCACGGAATCGAAGGTAAATTTTGCCAAACGATATTTTTTAGCAACTTCACTTAAAAAACTATACAAATAAATATCTTCTAATTCACCATTTCCTTTTAAGAGAACAACTTTTTTTTGTTTTTGTTGAGTACTTGTATAAATAGCACTACTAAAACTATATTCCAAATTTTCAATCGCTTTTTGCAACTGTTCTTCTTGAGATGTTACAATGGACGACGGCAATAAAGAAACTATTTCGGTTCTAGTTTTATAACTAATTTCTGCCCAAGGAAAAATAATGGCTTCAGACAATTTTCCATCTTCTTCAACGGTTAATTGACTAGGCATCATCCCTTTTTTGATTAAAGCCTCTCTTTGATTATTTGGATTGATAAATCGGATAATGATATTTGAATTTTCTGCTTTTAATTCTTCTAAAAACTGACGTGTTTCTACTTGCAAGCGTTTAAATTCCGAAGGAAAATCGCCTTCTAAATACACTTTTATATACATGTTTTTGTCAATCGTGCCAACAATAGATGTGGTTACGTCAGACAAGGTGTATCGATGGTCTTGTGTAAGGTCAAATCGTTTATAAAATGATTGACTTACAAAGTTTAAAAGCAACAACCCGACAAAAAGAAATAGGATGTTTTTTATGTTTCTATTCATTCGTTAATTGCTGTTTAGTAATGAATAAAAAGAAAATGGTAAGGCTGATAAAATAGAGCATATCTCTAGTGTCTATCACTCCACGAGAAATACTTTTAAAATGCTCATAGATTCCAAACTGCTGTATGGTTAGGCTTTTATTTGCAAACGAATTTGAAATAGCATCAAACCCATAAAACAATACAAATGTGATAAATACACCTAAAATAAAGGCTACAATTTGGTTTTTGGAAAGTGTTGAGGTAAACAAACCAATTGAGGTATAAGCGGCAACTAAAAACAAGAGTCCAATATAAGAACCTAAAGTACTTCCAATATCTAAATTCCCTATAGGATTTCCTAATTGGTATACCGTATATACATAGATCAAAGTTGGCACTAAAGCTATGATTACCAATAAAAAAGAAGCAGAAAATTTACCCATAACAATTTGCCAATTAGAAATGGGTTTTGTTTTTAAAAGTTCTATGGTTCCGCTTTGAAATTCATCCGCAAAACTCTTCATGGTAACCGCTGGAATCAAAAATAATAATACCCAAGGCGATAGGTAAAAAAAAGGGTTTAAATCTGCAAAACCAGCATTCAGGATATTAAAATCATCTTTAAAAACCCATAAAAATAATCCGTTTATTAATAAGAAAACACCAATAACTAGATATGCAATTGGTGATGCAAAAAATGAGTTGAATTCTTTTTTTAAAATTGCTTTCAATGTTTATTTAGTTTCAGGTTTTTGGTTTCAGGTTTCTAACTTATCCTCTTCAAACTTTCTACTTCTAACTTAAAAATCCTATTATTCTCAAAACCTTTCTCTCTTCTTGTAGGTTGAAAAACAAAATGATGTTTCTCTAACAACGATCTAGAAGCCATATTATTTTTGTGTGTAAAAGCCTCAATGGTTTTTAATTTTAAGTGTTCAGCTTCAAATTTCAGAACAGCCGTCATTGCTTCACTCATAAATCCTTTTTGATGATAGGTTGGAAAGAGTTCATAACCAATTTCTGCATATTCAGTTTCTGATGAAATTCGATACAAAACAATTGTTCCAATTATTTTTTTGTTGAATTCTATTGCCCAAAAAATACGATTTTTATTGGTAAATTCTTGATGACAAACTGAAATAAATTCTTTAGCATCTTCTAAATTTTTTGGAGTTTTTCTAGTAATTAATTTATTTACCTCTTTACTAGAACGCAATTCGAAAATGGATTCAACATCATCAAAAGTTAATGCTCTTAACGTTAGTCTTTCAGTTTTTAGAATTGGAAAAGTTAAAAAAGAAAATTCTTTCATGTTATTTTTGTTGTCAATACTTAAAATAGGTTGACCGTTTTTGATAGTACAAATTAACCAAAAATAGTCCAAGTACATCACAAAAAAATAATATTAGCACATCCTTTTTTTAAATCAGTATTTTAAAAACAACTATTTTGTGAGATATTTTAGGTTTTTATGCTGGACTTGATTCGGTATTAAATTTTAAATATATTGATAATGAAATACTTACAATATTTTCAATCGGTGATGCTTCTTCCCCAAAGCTTTTAGATTTTTAGAAAATTTATTTTTCTTTTTGTCAATCTGAACCCGTTTCATAGTATTCTCATCTTTAAGAATTTTTTAATTTTCCAACTCTTAAATAGTACTATCTTTGCTTCCGATGAAATTCTCCCTAAAAAGTACAGATCCGAAAAGTAAGGCAAGAGCAGGTATTATCACTACTGATCATGGAGCTATTGAAACACCCATTTTTATGCCTGTTGGTACTTTGGGAACTGTAAAAGGCGTGCATCAAACAGAACTTAAAAATGAGATAAATCCAGATATAATTCTTGGAAATACCTACCATTTATATTTACGTCCTCAAACATCTATTTTAGAACAAGCAGGTGGCTTGCATCAATTTATGAATTGGGACAAAAATATTTTAACCGATTCTGGCGGCTACCAAGTATATTCACTCTCTGGAAGAAGAAAAATTAAAGAAGAAGGTGTCAAATTTAAGAGTCATATAGATGGTTCTACACATTTTTTTACGCCTGAAAACGTGATGGAAATTCAGCGTACAATTGGCGCAGATATTATCATGGCTTTTGATGAATGTACGCCCTACCCTTGTGAATATAATTACGCAAAACGATCTA
>JBMYWO010000036.1:0-16072 GCA_049607505.1 Polaribacter sp. | reverse complement strand
ATTAACAGGAAATATTGTTTAGCTATAAAAATAATTTAATACATTTATTTTTTTTCACTAGCATCCAGAAGTTTAGTGAATTGCGTGTTACTGATTTTTTATTTTGCTTATTTTCAGTCTTTTACCTTTTTTAAATTTATTGTTTTTTGGAAATTATCTTTTTCTAAAAATAAACTCATTTGAATAATAGCATAACTTCTAATTTTATTGATTATCATAAAGTCTTGATTCTAAAAGCGTAGCGGTCTTTAGTCTAAACTTTCGGATAGTTGTGAGTTGTATAAATTATCCCTATTTTTGTGTATAACTAATTTTAAAATTATGATTAAAAAAGCACTTTTTTTATTTTTAATAACCTCCTTAAATAGTTTTTCTCAAACTTTATGTTCAGAAGGAATGGCAGGAAATTATCCTTGCAAAGGATATGATTTAATGGCTCATATACCCGTTTCTACTTTAGCAAACACAAACGGAAACCCAGAAGGGAGTGATATTTGGGGTTGGACAGACCCAACCACAGGAAAAGAATACGCAATAGCAGCAATGACAAATAGTACTGCTTTTGTTGACATTACAGACCCATTAAACCCTATTTTTTTAGGGAGATTAGACTCTAATGCAGGCAACAGTTATTGGCGAGATGTGAAGCTCTATAACAATTATGCATTTATCGTTGCAGATAATGTGGGCGCACACGGGATGCAAGTTTTTGATTTAACAAAATTAAGAGGTGTTACAAGTCCTGTAACATTTACTGCAGATAAAGTATATACAGGTGTAGGTAGCTGTCATAATCTTTTTATCAATGAAGCAAGCGCAGTTGCTTATTTAGTAGGTTGTGGAATTTATAACAATGGACCTCATTTTGTAGATATTTCAGATCCATTAAACCCTGTTAGTTTAGGTGGATATTCAGGCGATAATTACACACATGACGCACAAGTAGTAACGTATAGTGGCCCTGATACAGACTATACAGGCAAAGAAATTTTTATTGGAAGTAATGCTAATAAAATTGTCATTTTGGATGTAACTAACAAAAGCAATATTATAAAAATTAAAGACATTAATTATTCACAAATTGGATATACACATCAAGGTTGGTTTACAGAAGATCAACGCTATTTTATTCTAGGAGATGAAACAGATGAACAAAATTATGGGATGAATACTAGAACCCTAATTTTTGATTTTTTAGATTTAGATAACCCCGTATTGTCCTCTACCTATTCTGGACCAACAAGAGCAATAGATCATAATGGTTATGTAAAAGGGAATGAGTATTTTATGGCAAATTATAAAGCTGGAATGCGTGTTTTAGACATTTCTAGTATTGGTGCTTCATCAAACTCAATGACAGAAACAGGCTATTTTGATACCCACCCAGGAAGCAACAGTGCTGCTTTTAATGGTGCTTGGAGTGTGTATCCCTATTTTGCTAGCGGAAACATTATTATCAACGATATAGAAAGAGGTTTATTTATTGTTAGAAAAGGTGGAACTTTAGGTGTGAACAATCTTGCTCTTACCTCTAATTTTTCTGTTTTCCCAAATCCAGCAAAGACAGAAACAACCATAAGTACTTCAGACAATCAGACCATAAAATCTGTACAACTTTATACTGTTTTAGGACAAAAAGTTTTTGATCAAAATAATATTGATCAAACAAAATACATTCTAACAACAAGTAATTTTAAAAAGGGAATTTATATTCTAAAAATAAATTCAACAATTACTAAAAAAATGATCATCAAATAACAAGGGAGCATGCTCCCTTGTTATTATTTTCTGTATTTCCTTTTTAGCAATAAAAAGCAAAAGCTATATTTAGATGAAAAAATACTGCTACATAATACCTCTTTTTTTGCTATTCAATTGTTCTAAAGAAGATGTCTTTTTTCCACAAATTCCAACGGCTAATGGTCAACTTGATATAGTAAAAACCTATGGAGGCTCAAAAAACGATGTGGCTAAATCAGTTATAAAAACCATTGACGGAGGCTACATAGTTTTAGGTTATACTCAAAGCGCAGACGGAGATATTACAGATAAATTAAACGAAAGTTTTGACCTTTGGGTGCTAAAATTTAATGCTGAAGATACACTTATTTGGAGCAAAACCTTTGGAGGAACGAATAGCGACAAGGGAAACGACATTATTCAAACTTCAGACGGGGGTTTTGCCGTTTTAGGATATTCAGAAAGTAATGATGAAGATGTTACACAAAATGCAGGTTCTCAAGATTTTTGGGTAGCAAAACTAACTGCGGACGGAAACCTTACTTGGCAAAAATCTTTTGGATATTCAGGAGCAGATTATGGCACAACACTTATCGAAACAAATGATAATGGATATTTATTAACTGGCGTAATAGATGTAACAGCCTCTGGCGGACAGGGAAATTCCCGAAATTCACAACGACATGCAGGAGGCGATATTTGGGCAATAAAACTAAATACTTCTGGCAATTTACAATGGAGCAAATATTATGGAGGCTCTTTTACAGACAGTTCTTTTGGGGTTGCAAAAACAGATGATCATGGATTTATAATGGTTGGTTCTTCCGATAGTGAAGATGTAGATATACAGGGAAATATTGGTTCGTATGATTTTTGGGTAATCAGAATTTCATCAACAGGAAGCATCGTTTGGGAAAAATCGTTTGGAGGCACAGAAATAGATGAAGCAAGAGGGATAACTACCACAGAAGATGGTAACTTTATGATTGTTGGAGATACAAGAAGTTCCGATAACAATGTTTCTACAAACAAAGGTGCTGCGGATTTGTGGATGCTTAAAATAAACCCTGAAGGTACCATTTTGTGGGAAAAATCTTTTGGAGGTTCAAGTTTTGATGTGGCACGATCTATTGCTAAAACACAAGATGGCGGATTTTTAATTGCTGGAAGTTCAAGAAGTGCAGATGGCGATGTTTCTACCAATAAAGGACAAAATGATGCGTGGATTTTAAAAACATCTTCAACAGGAAATTTGCTTTGGCAAAAAACCATTGGTGGCACAGAAATAGATTTCTGCTATGATGCTGTAGAATTAAACAACGGAAAAATAATAGCAGTAGGAGAAAGTAGTAGTTCAAATGGCGAAATTCAAGAGAACAAAGGGTTTTCAGATGCTTTAATCATCAAAATAAAATAGGGAAATGAAAAAAGTAGCGGGCTTATTATTAATTTTAATTGCTTTTTCAAGTTGTGAAGAAAAGGACTGTTGCGTAAATTTAGAACCTGTAACAGCAACCATAAAATTTACACACAATTGGGATGGAACTGCAATTACCTCATCAGATTTTAATCAATTTAAATTTACAAATGCACACGGAGAAACACTTAGTATAGAGCGTTTACGATACTTGGTTTCAAACATCTATTTAGGAAATTCAGAAAATCAAAATAACAAAGTATATCATTTAGTAAATATTGGGGAAAATTCAGGATTAGAATTTACATTAGAAAACATTCCTTTAGGTACACATCAACTAAAATTCACATTTGGTTTTACTGATGCAGACAATACAGACGGGATCTATCAAGATTTAAACTCCGCTTCATTTAACGTTCCAGGAATGTTAGGAGGAGGCTATCATTATATGCAATTTGACGGTAAATATTTAGACACAAATAACGCAGAAGCGAATTTTAATTATCATGTAATAAGAGCTGTAGATAGAACAGATCCAGATAATTTAATATTTGAAGACACCTCTTTTTTGGTTGATTTAGGCAATATTACCCTTACAGATGATGCAACCATAGAAATCAAAATGAATGTAGCAGAATGGTTTAAAAACCCAAATACATGGAATTTAAACGAATTAAATACTGTGTTAATGCCAAATTTTGAAGCTCAAAAAATGATGAGTGCAAATGGGAAATCTGTGTTTTCTTTGGGGGAGGTATCACAATAACAGATAATTTTTGTCATAGTTTAAAATTTTCAAACAGTTTTCAGTTTAAATATTGTTCAAAAAAATAGGAAAAATATTGATGATTGTATTTGTATTGAATAAATCCACAAAATATGACCTAAAAAAACGATTTTTTTAATGCTTTTTTGCTAAATACTTTTTGGAGGGGACTCAGTATAGTATTTTTTATAAATTAAACGTAAGTGTAGCAGTTATTGTTTTGTTATCTAAATTCAGATCAGCAGGATTTACATTAAATTGTGGATAAAAATTATAGACACCTGTTCTGTTATTATCGCTATATGAAAGGTCTATTTTCATGTTTCCAAAATGATACCCTCCGCCAAAAGAATATCCTTCTAAATTATCAGAATCTATAGCTGTTTTGTATGGGCTTTGTTCAAATTTATACCCTCCACGGATGCTAAATCTATCCAGTCTCCATTCTGTTCCTACATTAATAGTGTACGCATTTCTTAAATCGTTTTGAAAGGATTGGTTTTCAGCTGAAAAATCGGAATTAGATAATTTTATATTCTGATAGTTTCTATTGGTATAATCTAAACTAATCAATCCATTCTTTGCAAAAATAAATGCAGCACTTGCTGTTAATTTACTTGGTGTTCTTAATTTATAAATGAATTCTTGTGTCGGAAAAAATCCGCCAGCAGTATTATCATAAATTGTAGTATCATTGCTTACAATAATTTCTGTATCACCAAAAAAACCATTGTTATCTGTAATATTTGTAGCTTCTAAAATTTCTGTAAACCAAGTAGGTGTTTGATAGGCTAATCCGAATCTAAAGTTTGGGTGCATTTTGTAGATAAACCCTGCGTTTAAAGAAAAACCTGTTCCTGTTGTTATATTTTCTTGATAAAAATTTGCGTCTAATTCATTTCCATTTCCATCATTATTAAATTCAGTCAATGTAGCTCTTTGACTAAAGTTTAAATCATAAACATTAACGCCTGCCCCAACATATAATTTATTTTGATGTACTCCAGAAAAAGCGATATTCAATTCACTCATCTCACCACTATATATATTTTCAAAGTATTGTTGGTCCGCTGTAGTATATTCAATAGGAGTTGTATTGCTGTCTAGCGGAAAGTCTGTAAATGTGGCTACACCACTATTTCCTTGGGCTAAAAAATTAGTATCAAAATCTTTCGTAATTCTATAATTAAAACCCATGGCAAATTTGTTCCATTCAGACAAATAACTATCAAAAACTAGGACTGCCCCAGCATGAGAGATATTAAAAAACTGATCTTGAGTTGTTAAAGAATTTCCATAATAGGTAGAAGTAATGTCGGTATTTCTTGAACTAAAAGTTCCAGAAAACGCACTGTTTTTATACACTGCTAAACCAGCAGGGTTTATATTTACAGCAGATATATCGCCTCCAACAGCTCCAAAAGCACCACTCATTGCAGTAAAACGTGCTGAACCATTTCCATTATCTTCAGAGAAAATTAATGCTAAATCTTGATATCCTAATACTTGAGAATAGGATGTAAAAGTTACGGCGAACAAAGTCGCAATTATAAATAATCGTTTCATTTTAATGTTTTTTATGCTTATTTTTCTTTAGAAAGAAGATTTTATCTTCTTCTGGCTGAGCCTCTTGAAGATGAACCCCTACTAGAACCTCTGCTAGAAGATGCTCTAGAACTTCTGTTTGAAGAACGGCTTCTACTAGGAGTATTATAGCTTCTGCTACTTCTAGAGGAAGAACTTCTAGTACTTCTAGTATTTCTTCTAGTACTAGATGATCTAGTTCTAGGCGTTGAAGAACGGTTTGTACGAGTACTCGTATTTCTTCTTACGCTATTAGAACTACGTCTAGGAGTTGTGCTTCTTGTTCTAGTGCTTCTACGCGGAGTGGAGTTTGTACCTCGTACTCTTGTATTTCTTCTTGGAGTCGTTTTAGTGTTTCTTCTTATTCTAGTGTTGCTATTAGTAGTTCTTGGATTTTTTCTTATAGTATTTGCAGAACGCCTTGTTGTAGAGGTATTTCTTCTACTTGCAACTGCTCTTCGAGAGGTTGCTGCACGACTTCTTCTATATGTATTGTTGTAAGCAGTTCTCCTTCCGTATCTATAATTCCTGTAATTATTGTAATGTCCGTAAGGATAATTTCTATAATAAGGTCTGTTGTAGCCATAATAAAAACCGTTGTTCCAGCCCCAATTATTCCAACCCCAGCCCCAAGCAAAGCCGTTGTGGTATGGATGCCAGTAAGGATCTACGCCCCACCAAGGAGTATATGCCCAATTATTCCAACCTCGTCTGTTCCAACCCCAGCCCCAATTATTAAAACCTGGACCATAAAAATCGTTCCAATAAGGAGATCTGTTCAAGTTGATATGTACAACAACATCATTAGTATCATTATAACCCCAAGGTTGATTATTGATTCTATCATCAAGCACTTGATCATTAATGTCTAAACTATCAGACCTATACTCATCAACATCTGTAAAAACATCATTAGTATCAACACTTTCTAGGCGTTCTAATTCTTTTGTAAAATAGTTGTCATTATATTCTCTGTACTCTTTTTGGTTGACAACAATTACTTTTTTCTTTTCTTTTACAGGTGTTTCATCACCATAAATACCATCATCATTGGAAACACTTTGATACGTTCCACAAGAAAATAATAATAAACTTGAGATAGATAAAAGGAGTATTTTGCTGGCTTTTAAAGTAGTGTAACGTGCTTTCATAATGATTTATATTTTAATGATTCCTGTTTATTATTGATAATTGCTAAAAATTTACAAACTTTAGATGTTTTTATAGTAGTTTTGTACCGTTTTTTGTAAGATACGTAATTTATTTTAACAAAATTTTCACTTTAAAGGTAACAATATTTGTGCCAAAGTTTTCATTTATGAGCAAGAAATTAACAAAAAGAGCAGAAGACTATTCTAAATGGTATAACGAATTAGTGGTAAAAGCTGACCTTGCAGAGAATTCTGCCGTACGAGGTTGTATGGTTATAAAACCCTATGGATATGCAATTTGGGAAAAAATGCAAGCAGCATTAGATAGGATGTTTAAAGAAACAGGGCATCAAAATGCCTATTTTCCGCTTTTTGTACCAAAAAGTTTGTTTGAAGCAGAAGAAAAAAATGCCGAAGGGTTTGCAAAAGAATGCGCTGTGGTTACACACTATCGTTTACAAAACGACCCCGATAAAGAAGGAAAATTACGAGTAGATCCTGCTGCAAAACTAGAAGAAGAATTGGTGGTAAGACCCACCTCTGAAGCCATTATATGGAATACCTATAAAGGTTGGATTGAATCTCATAGAGATTTACCATTATTAATAAATCAATGGGCAAATGTAGTTCGTTGGGAAATGCGTACACGTTTATTTTTACGTACGGCAGAATTTTTATGGCAAGAAGGACATACAGCACATACCACAAAAAAAGAAGCTATTGAAGAAGCAAAACAAATGCAAGAAGTCTATGCTACTTTTGCTGAAAGTTTTATGGCAATGCCCGTAATAAGAGGTGCAAAATCTGAAAGCGAACGTTTTGCAGGAGCTGAAGAAACCTATACCATAGAAGCATTAATGCAAGATGGAAAAGCCCTACAAGCAGGAACATCACACTTTTTGGGACAAAATTTTGCCAAGGCTTTTGATGTAAAATATACTTCTAAAGAAGGAAAACAAGAATATGTTTGGGCTACTTCTTGGGGGGTTTCCACACGTTTGATTGGCGGATTGATTATGACACATTCCGATGATTTTGGTTTGGTGTTGCCTCCAAAATTAGCACCCATTCAAGTAGCGATTGTCCCTATTTATAAAGGTGAAGAACAATTAAAAACTATTTCTACTAAGGTTGATGAAATTGTAAAAGAATTACAAAAAAACGGAGTTTCAGTAAAATTTGACGACAGAGATACTTTTAGACCTGGAGCAAAATTTGCAGAATATGAACTGAAAGGGGTTCCTATAAGAATTGCCATAGGAAATCGTGATTTAGAAAACAATACCGTAGAAGTTGCACGAAGAGATACTTTAGAAAAACAAACTGTTTCTCAAGATGATGTTGTTGAATTTGTTACAAATTTATTAGAAGAAATTCAAGAAAATTTATACAACAAAGCCATTGCTTTTAGAAAAGAGCATACAACAGAAGTTACAACTTTTGATGAATTTAAAAACGCCATAGAAAAAAAAGGTGGTTTTGTATCTGCTCATTGGGACGGCACTTCTGAAACAGAAAACAACATAAAAGAATTGACTAAAGCAACGATTAGGTGTATTCCTAATGATGCTAAAGAGGAAGTTGGGAGTTGTGTTTTTTCAGGAAAACCATCATCAAAAAGAGTGTTATTTGCGAAAGCATATTAAGTTTTTATTTTTTGAAAAAAAATTGCAGAATTTTAAAAACATTGTATATTTGCATCCGCAATTGAGATATTGTCTCATTGTCATGGTCCGTTCGTCTAGGGGTTAGGACGCCAGGTTTTCATCCTGGTAACACGGGTTCGATTCCCGTACGGACTACAAGTTTTATAAAAACTATTAAAATAATATTATGGCAAATCATAAGTCAGCTTTAAAAAGAATTAGAAGTAACGAGTCGAAAAGATTAAGAAACAAGTATCAGCATAAAACTACAAGAAATGCTGTAAGAAACTTGCGTGCAATTGAAGATAAGAAAGAAGCTGAGGCTTTATTACCTTCTGTTATTGGTATGTTAGATAAATTAGCAAAGAATAATATTATCCACAAAAACAAAGCAGCAAATTTAAAATCTAAATTAACAAAGCAAGTAGCTACGTTATAAGATTTATCGTATTGTTCTGAATACTCTTTTACAAAAACTCATAAAAAAAGGTAGCAATTTTAGATTGCTGCCTTTTTTTATGAAATAATCACTAGCATCCGAAAGTTTAGTGAATTGCGTGTTGTTGATTTTTTATTTTGCTTATTTTAAGTTTTTTACCGTTTTTAAATTTATTGTTTTTTGGAAATTATCTTTTTCTAAAAATAAACTCATTTGAATAATAGAATAATTTCTAACTTATTGATTATCATAAAGTCTTGATTCTAACAGCGTAGTGGTCTTTAGTCTAAACTTTCGGATAGTTGTGGTATTTTTTAATTTATTTTTATGAATTTTAGAAAATAGAAACTCTTTTTTTATTCTACATAATCATAGAATCAAAATTCATAGGTATTCCTTTTGAATTCAGCCTGTTAAATTGCATCCTACTTTAGAAAATGCAATACTTATATTCATCATAAAAAGGTTAGTCATATAATTGTTTTTTAGAGAAGTGATAATTTCATACATTTGCAGTTCCGAACTGTATGGTTCGGAACTGTAAATACATTTTATAAATGAAATTTTATAATAGGGAGAAAGAAATAGGGCAATTAAACCAAATTAAAGTAAAAGCTTTAAAAAATGGACAATTAACAGTTGTAACTGGTAGAAGAAGAATTGGTAAAACTCAATTACTGATAGAAGCTACTAAGAACGATCCTGCATTGTATTTTTTTGTAGCAAGAAAGTCTGAAGCATTACTTTGTAAAGATTTTATAAAAGAAATAAAAGACAAACTAAACATTCCTGTTTTGGGAAAGGTAGATAGTTTTTCTGAAGTATTTACATTCTTAATCGAATTTTCAAAAACAAAATCATTTACTTTAATCATTGACGAATTTCAAGATTTTTATAAAATAAACCCTTCAATTTATAGTGATATTCAGAAAATATGGGATTTGAGTAGTCAAGAATCTAAAATAAATTTAATCGTTTGCGGTTCCATATATTCTTTAATGAGTAAAATATTTAAGGATGCTAAAGAACCTTTGTTTGGCAGAGCCACAAATTTCATAAAAGTGCATCCTTTTAACACAAATACATTACAAAATATTCTCACTGATTTTAATAAAAATTATACCGCAGAAGACCTGTTGGCACTTTATACGTTTACTGGTGGGGTTGCTAAATATGTACAATTATTTATGGATAATACGATAACCAATTGCCAACAAATGATTGCATATATGTTGCAAGAAGACGCTGTGTTTTTAGATGAAGGTAAAAATATTTTAATCGGAGAATTTGGAAAAGAATATGCGATCTATTTTAGTATTATTGCAGCTATTGCAGATGGTAAAACAAAAAGAAATGATATAGAACAACTATTACAGAGAGAAGTTGGGGGTTATTTAACGAGGTTAGAAAATGATTATGGTATCATTATTAAAAAACAACCCCTTTTTATAAAATCTAGAACAAAACAATTTAGATATGAAATCGTTGATGGCTTTTTAACCTTTTGGTTTCGGTTTATTTTTAAATATCAACATATTATAGAAATAGGAAATTATACATTATTAGAAGAAATTGTAACAAGAGATTATGCTACATTTAGTGGGTTTCAGCTAGAAAAATACTGTAAGCAACAACTTATAGAAACTCAAAAATATTCAAGAATAGGTGGCTTTTGGGATGCCAAAGGAGAGCATGAAATTGATATTATTGCAGTTGACGAAGCGAATAAGAAAATTGATTTTTATGAAGTAAAAAGACAGAAAAAAAATATAGATTTATCAAAACTACAAGTAAAAGTAGATTATTTTTTAAAGCAACATTCTTTTTTAAATGATTATGAAAAAAAGTTGATAGCGTTTTCTATGGAAGATCTGAATACATAGCAAAAAAAATATTAGCACATCGTTTATTTAAAATCAGTATTTAAAAAAATGTTTTGTGAGACTTTTCAGGTGGGCTGTCAATTTTGAATGTATTTTTAAAAATTTCTTTGTTCTGTTTTTTATTGCTATTTTAGTTCCACAAAACTAAAGATTATATAAGATATTAATATTCAATATTTTTTAGATTTTAAAACAACAAAATTTTGAATCAATAACACCTATTTTTTTGTTATATGCTAAAATTTCATCATCAAAATAATTATTAATATGTGTCAAAATAATGTAAAAAGACTCGTACTAATCTGTCTCTTTTTATCAATAACTAGCTGTTCTACAACGGTTATTGAGAAAGTAATTCCACCACCAGAAGCCATAAATTACCAAACAGATATACAACCTATTGTTGATGCAAATTGTACGATAACCTGTCATAGCCCGTCCACACAATTGGATGCAGGTTTAGATTTATCTTCCTATACATCTTTTAGATTGGCCACAGAAAGTAGAGGTGTTGTTGATAGAATTAAAAATGTTTCTGCACCAATGCCACCTCAACCCAATACGAGATTAACAGATTCAGATATTGTTCTTATTGAAAAATGGATTGCTGATGGATATTTAGAAAATTAAATTAATCATATATGAAAAAATTAATCGTTTTTTGTTTTTTAGTTGTAAGTATTTCTGTGTTTTCACAAACCTATTTTACCCGTTCTGGAAATACCGATTTTAAAGCATCTGTAGAAGCTTTTGAACCTGTAGAAGCTAAAAACACAAGCACAACGGTTATTTTAAAAACGGCGACAGGAGACATTGCTGCGCAACTTTTTATCAATGCTTTTCAATTTAAAGTAGCATTAATGCAAGAACATTTTAATGAAAATTATATGGATTCTAATAAGTATCCTAAAGCTGTTTTTAGGGGAAAATTGATAGATTTTGATTTTACAAATGCTACTACTGAAAAAGAATATAAACTTACAGGAATACTTACCGTTAGAGGTGTAAAAAAAGAAATTACTACGACTGCAAATGTAATTTTAAAAGAGAACACATTATATATAGATTCTAAATTTACAGTAGCACCTCAAGATTTTAAAATTGATATTCCTAATATTGTTCGCAAAAAAATTGCAGATAAAATTAACCTAACCTTACATTATGAACTTGTCGAAAAAAAGTAAAATCTTTCTAGTTTTTCTGATTGTTTCTATCCTGCTAGGAATTGTGGTTTTTAAGGATGCTATGCAACCTCCTGCAAAAATTGAAACAAAAGAAGTTGCTTTTAGTGGAACTTCAGATGATTTTCTTTTGAAGGTAAAAGAAGATGCTACAGTTTGGCAAGACAAAGTAGTTGTTATTGACGGATTGATTACCTCTAAAGATGAAAAAGGAATTATGGTAAGCAATCAAATATATTGTCAATTTAGAGAAGATGTAGATTTTACATCCCTAAATAATAATGATTCTATACAACTAAAAGGGCGTGTCATTGGCTATGATGATTTATTAGAAGAATTAAAATTAGATCAATGCATTATTCAAAAATAACAATGAAAAAATATTTATTCCCATTCGTTTTTATAGTTCTAAACACTTTGTCCATCAATGCTCAAGATGATTTATTAGATGAATTAGATGCCACAACAAAAAAGGAAACCTCATTTGAATTGCCCGCTTTTAAAGCTATGAAAATTGGCAATTTACAATCCACAAAAATTGGCGCAAAAAAAGATCTTTATTTAATTGTATCGCACAGATTTGGTGCTTTAAAAGAAGGCTTTGATACTTTTTTAGGTTTGGACGAAGCCAATACAAAAATTCAATTATTGTATAGTTTTTGGGAAGGAGTTCAATTTAGTATTAGTAGAGAATCGTATAACAGAACCTTTGCAGGTGCTGTAAAATTTAGATTGGCAAAACAATCAAATACTTTTCCTGTAAATTTAGTGGGCTATGGAACTATCAACATAAATACACTCATAGACAAAGCTACTTTTCCAGCATTAACATCGGCAGATAAATATAGTTATGCAGCCCAATTGTTAATTTCCAGAAGATTTTCTGATCGTTTTTCTTTTGAATTTGCACCTTCTTATGTGAGAGAAAACTTGCAAAATCTAAATGTTGTTCCCGAGGCAAAACACAATCAGTTTGCACTAGGTTTTGGAGGACGCTATAAATTAAGTAAGCGTATTAGTTTGAATGCAGAATATATTTACAATACGAGTAGAGTTCGCAATTCTCCTTTTTCAGATTCGTATGCTTTTGGGGTAGATATTGAAACTGGCGGACACGTTTTTCAATTATTATTTAGCAATGCACAATCTACGAACGAACCAGGATTTATAAGCAATGCCGAAGGCGATATTTTATTTGGGTTTAATATTGTGAGGGTTTTTTAAAATTGAAGTTCAAAAAAACTAAATTATAGTTTTGTGAGCATGATTATAAAAACAAAAAAGGCTGAAATCTGCTACTTTTAAGTCAGAATTCAGCCTTTTTTAAGAACATTTTCTAGAACGAGTAATTCATTCCAAATAACCAATACGATTGTAATTTATTATCCGCACTACCAAGAGTTGCTAACGGATTTGTTGCAAGCTCATTATTATACGCTTCTTGCTTGTTTTTACGTAAGCCTAATTCAAAACCAATACCAATCCCTTTCCATAAAGTATATCCTAAAGAATTTACCCAAGTCCAATTAGATAAATCAGATGATTTGTAACTCTGAAACATCGATAAGTTAGATTTTAAACTAACACCACTAAACGAAGTGGCATAGTCTGCCATAATTTTTGCCCCAAGAGATGAATCATAAACATTACTACCAGAACTAAAAACCATATTATAATTAGCTGGATGTATGACTACTACTAAATTGCTTAAAGGCGTCCAAGTAGCACCCGCACCAATGTCTAAAAATCCAGGATTATTAAAGTTGTCTATTAAAGTAGTTCTATATTCTCCTAAAGCAGAAATTGCCCATTTTTTATTTAATCTTTTACCGTACAAAGAAGAAATATTAAAAACATCTGTTGCACTTTCAAAACTATCGCTATCTGTAGCATCATCTTTATTATCCAATTTTACCCATCCTAAATTAACATTTAAAGAGTTTCTCCAGAAGAATTTATCTTCAATTAAATTTGCAAATCCGTTAAAAGTAATTCCAATATTACCCGCAGAAGAGTTGGGTGTTCCTTTAGAAAACCAGTTGTTAAACCCAGAAAAATTTCCGCCAATGGTACCAAATCCTCCTTTTTTCCAACCAGGAAGTGCATCAATTTTTGCTTGAATAGCATTTGCTTTTCCTTCCAATTTTCCTATGGCATCTTTTTTAGTTGCTAATTCCGATTTTAATTTATCAATCGTTTGGGCATTTGTTGAAAATCCCACAAATAATACGAATAATACCAATATTTTTTTCATTTTTTTAATTTGATTTTTTTCCGTGCAAAAATACACTTTTTGTTTTTAGACAATTGTGGCTCATTTAAAAAAATAATGTCCAAAATTTAAGATGTAATTCACAATTTGTAAGTACATTTGCAATCCAAAATTAAAATCAATAATAGTTTAGATAACTATTTAAAATATAGAACACGTATGAAAGGAGGTGCCAAAGTATGTTGATTATACCCGTAAAAGAAGGAGAAAACATAGATAGAGCTTTAAAGCGTTATAAACGTAAATTTGATCGTACAAAGACTATGAAGAACTTGCGCAACAGAAAAAACTTTACAAAACCATCTGTAGCAAAAAGAGCGCAAATGATTAAAGCATCGTATGTTCAAAGATTAAAAACACAGGAAGAAGTGGGTTAGTGAAACTCAACTTTAAGAAGTCTGCAAGACGCACTTAAAGTTGCAAGTTGAACTAATCCCGCATTTTAGCGGGATCTCTTAAAGAGATTTATTTTAGAAATTATTAAACTCGTAACACTAATATTGTGTTACGAGTTTTTTTATGTCTAACATTTTCGTAATTTTACAAAAGCCATCAAATAAAAACCATTAACCATCAACCAAATTAATTCATTTTTAGAATATCTATCATTTGAAAAAAAGTATTCAGTTCATACCATAACTGCGTATAAAAATGATTTAATTTCATTTAGAGATTTTTGCGAAACCGAATACCAACAAGAAGATCTAACCACGGTTCATTATTCGCAAATAAGAAATTGGATAGTAAGTCTTGTACATCAAAAAATTTCTAATAGAAGCATTAATAGAAAAGTAAGTTCCTTAAAGTCGTTTTATAAATTTCTTCAGAAAACACATCAGATAAAGATACATCCATTAGCAAAACACAAAGCGTTAAAAACGGGTAAAAAGCTACAAATACCATTTACTTCACACGAAATCAATACAGTAATTGATACCATAGAAAATGAAAATGATTTTATTTCCATTAGAAATAAACTAATTGTAGAAGTATTGTATTCCACAGGCATCAGAAGAATAGAACTCATCAATAGTAAAGAAAGTGAAATTGATTTTTCAAACAAAACACTAAAAGTTTTAGGAAAAAGAAATAAAGAACGTTTTGTTCCTTTGTTAGAATCAGTGGTAGTAACCCTAAAAAAATATTTAGAACTCAAAAAAGAATATTCAAAAGGGTTGGATGAATTATTTATTACACAAAAAGGAAATAAAATGTACGAAACCCTTGTTTACAGAATTATAAATACTTACTTTAGTCAAGTATCCACAAAAACCAAAAAGAGTCCTCATATATTAAGGCATTCTTTTGCTACAGATTTATTAAATAATGGAGCAGATTTAAATTCGGTTAAAGAATTACTAGGGCATTCAAGTTTAGCCTCAACTCAAGTCTATACACATACTAGTCTTGATGTAATTAAAAAAGTATATAACAATGCTCACCCTAGGAGCAATAAAAACAATTAATTTTATGAAAGTATTCACACAATCAGTTAATTTTAATGCAGATAGTAGTTTAATTGATTTTACTCAAAAAAAAGTAGAATCATTAGAAAAATTTCATGATAAAATAGTAGATGCAGAAGTGTTTTTAAAAGTATTAAACACCCGTGATAAAGAAAATAAAATAACAGAAATAAAAATTAATATTCCTGGTAATGAACTTATCGTAAAAAAACAAGCCAAAAGTTTTGAAGAAGGAGTACATATTTGTGTAGATTCATTAAAGAGGCAATTAAAAAAATCAAAAGAAAAATTAAGAGATTCGCTAGTTTCCTAAAAAACAAAAAAATAATTATAAAAAGTTTTAGAATCAAGAAAAACTTTATACATTTGCAATCCGTTAGAAATAACGGGTTGTTTTGTTTTAAAAAGCCGATGTAGCTCAGCTGGCTAGAGCAGCTGATTTGTAATCAGCAGGTCGTGGGTTCGAGTCCCTCCATCGGCTCGAATGACCAAAAAAGTTCATTAAAATAAATTTAAGAGGGGAGATA
>JBMYWO010000035.1:0-16397 GCA_049607505.1 Polaribacter sp. | reverse complement strand
GTTCAGCATAAATCTAAAATTCCGAAAACCTATTTGCTTTGAGTATATAAAGAATTTTTCCTAATTAATTCATCGTTTTTCAAAAATGCAAATTCATTACTGTATATGCAAATGGTTTTTACTATTTCTTTTTATATTTGCTCTTACTATAAAAATAAAACTTTTTTAAAATGAAGAAAATCAATATTCTATTTTTAACGGTACTTATGATTGCTTCTTGTTCAGAAAAACATTCAGAAGAATATATCACTTTAGCGGGCAAATTAGAGAACAATAAGGATTCTCTGATTACTATTTATAGTCCATTAAAAAAAATAAAAACTATGGCTATTGATGCAGACGGAACTTTTAAAGATACGCTAAAGGTTGAAAAAGCAGCTGTTTATACATTTCAAACAAGTAGGACTAACAGAGCTCCTATTTATCTGAAAAATGGATATGATTTAAAATTATATGGAAATGCCGATGAATTTATAACGAGTTTTACTTTTGAAGGGAAAGGTGCTGCTAATAGTAATTTTGTGATTGCACAGATAACTCAAAGTCAAAAAAATGGAAGTCCTGCTACTATTTTGGCATTAGAGCAAGAAGCTTTTGAGAAGAAAATAAATGCTATGACACAAAGTTTTGATAGTATTTTAGGTTCGTATAAAGATTTGGATAGTTCTTTGGTGGCGATGTCAAATCAACAAAATCAACAAATGGCTGCTTTTTTTAGAGATACTTATAAATCTAATCTTGCCATGGGAAAAGGGAAAGCATCTCCTAAATTTACTGATTATATAGATAGTAAAGGAGGGACAAAATCATTAGATTCTTTTAAAGGAAAATATGTTTATATAGATATTTGGGCCACTTGGTGTGGGCCTTGTATTGTTGAAATTCCTTATTTGCAAAAATTGGAAAAAGAATACCACAACAAGAATATTGAGTTTGTAAGTATTTCTACGGACAATCCTAACAAAAGCGGTGGCTCTTGGGAAGCTGCTGAAAAAAAATGGCGAAATTTTGTAGAAAGTAAGCAGATGAGTGGCGTACAACTTTGGTCTGGCAAAGATAATTCTTTTCAACAAGCCTATCGAATTACGGGAATTCCAAGGTTTATTTTAATTGACCCACAAGGAAATATTGTGAATGCAAATGCGCCAAGACCCTCCAACAAAGATTTGAAAACTCTATTTACTTCTTTAGGAATATAAGATTTTTTTAAGGTTTAGCAGAAATTAATAACAAAAATATGAGTACAGAAAAACAACTTTTTACAGTATCAATTTATACTGAAAACAATATAGGATTGTTGAACAGAATTTCAGCAATTTTTCAAAGAAGGCATATCAATATAGAAAGTCTAAATACTTCACCTTCAGAAATAGAAGGCGTTTCTAGATTTACCATTGTTGTAAATATGACCGAAGTAAATATGAAGAAAATTATAGGTCAGATAGAAAAACAGGTAGAGGTTATTAAAGCCTATTATCATAATGAAGAAGATACCATTTATCAAGTTTCTGGTTTGTTTAAAATTAAATCTGAACTGTTGTTTGAAGAACGTCAAATTCAAAACATCATCAAAGAAAGTAACGCTAGAATTGTTACTGTAAATAAAAACTTTTTTGTACTTGAAAAATCGGGAAAAAAAGAAGAAATAGAAATGTTGCACAGAGAATTAAGTGCCTTTGGAATTATGCAATTTACACGTTCTGGGCGTATTGCCGTAACCAAAGAAGAAATGAAAATATCAACTTTGTTAGAAATATATAGTAATTAAGAAAAAAGAGAATAGAAAAAAGAGTATAGAAGTATAGAAAAAAGAGTATAGAAGTATAGAAAAAAGAGGGTAGAGAATAGAAAAAAGAGAATAGATTTTAGAAACTAGAAATAAGGTTAGTAATCTCTCTTCCCACTTCTAACCAACCAAATTAAATAAAAAAAATGTCAAATTATTTTAACACCTTATCATTAAGAGAAAAATTAGAACAATTAGGAAAATGTCGTTTTATGGATGCTTCAGAATTTGAAGATGGTGTAAACGCATTAAAAGGAAAAAAAATAGTCATTGTAGGTTGTGGAGCGCAAGGTTTAAATCAAGGATTAAATATGAGAGATTCTGGTTTAGACATTTCTTATACATTAAGACAAGCTGCCATAGATGAACAAAGAGAATCATATAAAAATGCAACTTCAAACGGATTTGCAGTAGGTACGTATGAAGAGTTAATTCCGACAGCAGATTTAGTGTTAAATTTAACGCCAGACAAACAACATACCAATGTTGTACATACAATAATGCCTTTGATGAAAAAAGGAGCAACATTAAGCTATTCGCATGGTTTTAATATTGTGGAAGAAGGGATGAAAATTCGTGAAGATTTAACAGTAATTATGGTCGCACCAAAATGTCCAGGTTCTGAGGTTAGAGAAGAATATAAAAGAGGATTTGGAGTGCCAACTTTAACGGCGGTTCATCCAGAAAATGATCCAGAAAATAAAGGGTGGGCGCAAGCAAAAGCATACGCAGTGGCAACGGGAGGTCATAGAGCAGGCGTATTGGAATCTTCTTTTGTGGCAGAAGTAAAATCAGATTTAATGGGCGAGCAAACCATTTTATGTGGAGTTTTACAAACAGGAGCCATTTTGTCTTTTGATAAAATGGTTGCCGAAGGGATTGAACCAAGTTATGCAGCAAAATTAATTCAATATGGTTGGGAAACCGTTACAGAGGCTCTAAAACATGGAGGAATTACCAATATGATGGACAGATTATCTAATCCTGCAAAAGTAAAAGCCTTTGAAATATCAGAAGAATTAAAAGAGATTATGCGTCCGTTGTTCCAAAAGCACATGGACGATATTATGACGGGTCATTTCTCTAAAACGATGATGGAAGATTGGGCAAATGGAGATGCTAACTTATTAAAATGGAGAGCTGCCACTGGTGAAACTGCTTTTGAAAAACAACCAATTACTGACCAAGAAATTCCAGAACAAGAGTATTTTGACCACGGAACTTTATTGGTGGCTTTTGTAAGGGCAGGAGTGGAGTTGGCTTTTGAAGCGATGACAAATTCTGGAATTATAGACGCATCTGCATATTATGAATCGTTGCACGAAACACCACTAATTGCCAATACGATTGCACGTAAAAAATTATACGAAATGAACCGTGTGATTTCTGATACTGCAGAATATGGTTGCTATTTGTTTGATCATGCTTGCAAACCTTTGTTAGCAGATTTTATGAAAACAATATCAACAGATGTAATTGGTAAAAAATATAGCAATTCAAATGGCGTTGATAATCAAGAATTAATTAGAATTAATGCCATTATTAGAAATCATCCTGTAGAAAAAATAGGAGCAACTTTAAGAGCTTCTATGACGGCAATGAAAGTGGTAAAATCTTAAGGAATAAAGACTTAAGTTGTTTTAGAAAATCAAAAATCGGAAAGTATTCAAAAATTATTTTTGTTGGCCTACAAGGACTCGAACCTTGAATGTCGGTACCAAAAACCGGTGTGTTACCAATTACACCATAGGCCAATATACTTAAATTCGGGTGCAAATTTAAGCCAAAGTTTTAATTCCGCAAATGTTTTTATACAAATTTTCACGACAAAACTATTCGCTATTGAGTCAGTATGTTTATTACAAGGAAGCATGCTCCCTTGCATAGCTAAACGCAATAATATTATATGTCTTTAATTTATTGTTGAATAGATATTTAACTTAAACTTTGCATAGAAACCAACTTAAAATATTCTCCTTTTTTAGCTAATAATTCTTCGTGTTTTCCTTGTTCTACAATTTTACCTTTTTGTAAGACTATAATTACATCTGCTTTTTGAATGGTAGAAAGTCTATGTGCAATGACTAATGAAGTTCTGTTTTGCATCATTTTTTCTAAAGCAATCTGAACTAATTGTTCAGATTCTGTATCTAAAGCTGAAGTAGCTTCGTCTAAAACCATAATTGGCGGATTTTTTAAAACCGCTCTTGCAATAGACAATCGTTGTTTTTGCCCGCCAGAAATTGTGTTTCCGCTATCGCCAATATTCGTGTCAAATTGTTTGGGCAAATCTTTAATAAACTCATAGGCATTGGCAATTTTTGAAGCCTCTAAAATAGCTTCATCATCTGCGTTTTGAACTCCTAATTTTATGTTGTTTGCAACAGTATCATTAAATAAAATTGAATCTTGAGAAACAATTCCCATTAAATTTCTTAATGATTTTTTTGTAATGTTCTTAATGTCAATTCCGTCAATAAAAATACCCCCTTTATTTACATCATAAAATCGCGTAATTAGATTTGCTAAAGTAGATTTTCCACTTCCAGATTGCCCCACTAAAGCAACAGATTGTCCTTTTTTTATTCTTAAAGAAAAATCTTTTAAAACATATTCTTTTTTGTATTTAAACGAAATATTTTTAAATTCAATTTCATTTTCAAAATCTTGTTTTACAATCGCATTTGGTTTGTCTTTGATGCTATTTTCAGTATTTAAAATTTGCATTATTCTTTCTGCTGAAGCCTCCCCTTTTTGAATATTATAATAAGCAGTCGTAATTAATTTTATAGGATTTAAAACCGTGTAAAACAACACGATATAACCTAAAAATTCATCGGGTTGAAGCGAGCTTGTTTTCGATAAAACCTCAGTTCCTCCATACCAAAGTATGGCAATAATGGTAGCAGCACCTAAAAACTCGCTCATTGGTGATGCTAATGTTTTTCTATGAAAAACACTGGTCATCAAATTTTTAAACTTTGCGGTAGATGTATTGAATTTATTTTCAATAACATTTTCTGCATTGAATCCTTTAATAACTTTTAAACCCGTTAAAGTTTCTTCAATAAAAGATAAAAAAGTACCTGTTTCTTTTTGGGCTTTTATAGAATTTGCTTTTAATTTTTTGCTAATAGATGAAATAATAAATCCAGAAACGGGCAATAAAATAAAGACAAATAAGGTTAGTTTTACACTCATAAAAAGCATAATTGCAATGGCAATAATTACCGTAAGAGGCTCTCTAACAATAGTTTCAATAGAAGTTAAAATAGAAATTTCTACTTCTTGCACATCGGCTGTCATACGTGCAATAATGTCTCCTTTTCTTTTTTCGGTAAAATAAGAAATGGGGAGTTCTACAATTTTATGATACAATCTGTCTCGCAGGTCTTTGACAATTCCTGTTCTTAAAAAAGTGATTGCATAAGAGGCTAAATACCTGAAAAAATTTTTTAAAAAAAATAAGGATAAGGCTAATAAACATATAAATAGAAGTGTATTTATTTCGCCGTTAGTATCGATTTTTTGAGAAATAAAATGATAAAAACTATCTTTTAAATAAGAACCAATGCGGGTAATTCCTTCATAAGTTGGTGAGTTTGTAATTCTTTGTTCTTTCCCAAAAAGAATACCAAGTACAGGAATAAAAGCTAATACAGACAATACATTGAAAATGGCGTATAGAATATTAAATAATACATTTAGTAAAGTAAATTTTCTATAGGTTCTTTCATATTTTAAAATGTCTTTAAAATGACTCATGAATCCAATTTCATTTCTGTAATAATTCGTTGAATTTTTGCATCTAATTCACTCTCAATAGCAATTGCATTTTCCTTGGAATTTAAAGGAGTATTTACACTAAAATAAAATTTTATTTTTGGCTCCGTTCCGCTTGGTCTTGCCGCTATTCTTGTGCCTGCCGTGGTTTGATAAATCAACACGTTCGATTTTGGTAAGTCGATATTGGTTTCTTCCCCTGTAATAAAATTAATTTTCTTGGAAGATTGATAATCTGAAAGCGATGCTACTTTTTCGCCATCAATGGCTTTTATAGGATTTTTGCGTAGTTCGCTCAACATTTTTTTGATTTGTGCAGCACCGTCCATTCCTTTTTTGGTAATAGAAATTAAATGTTCTTTATATACATTGTTTTTTAAATAGATGTCTATTAATTCTTTATAAAAAGAACTGCCATGTTGCTTTGCGTATGCAGCAACTTCACAAGCCAGTAGTGTTGCTGTTACGGCATCTTTATCACGAACAAAATCACCAACCATATAGCCAAAACTCTCTTCGCCACCACCAATAAAATTGAGTTTAGGAAAATCTCTAATCATTTTGGCAATCCATTTAAAACCTGTTAAACCCACTTTGGTTTCAACATTATAATTTGCAGCAATTTTATTGACCAATTCCGTAGAAACAATGGTAGAACCCACAAATTGTTTTCCATTAATTTTCCCTTCTTTTTCCCATTTTTTGAGTAAGAAATTGGTCATAACCACCATAGTTTGGTTGCCGTTCATTAGCTTTATGTTCCCGTCATTATCTCTTACAGCAACCCCCAATCTATCACAATCTGGATCTGTTCCAATCACAATGTCTGCACCAATTTTATTGGCTAAATCTGTCGCCATTTTCAAGGCTTCTGGCTCTTCTGGGTTTGGCGATGTTACAGTTGGAAAATCCCCATCGGGCTTTCTTTGTTCCTCAACAATATGTACATCTGTATAACCCGCTTTGGCGAGTGCATCTGGCACAGAAACTATGGATGTTCCGTGCAAAGAAGTAAAAACAATTTTTAAGTTTTTTCTATCAATAGCATCAGAAAGCGAACCATTTTTTACAGACGCTTCAATAAATGTATTATCTACATCTTTGCCAATGGTTTCAATTAAATGGTCATTGGCATCAAACTTAATTTCAGAAAAATCTAAGGTATTTACTTGAGTAATAATTCCACTATCGTGAGGTGGAACTATTTGTCCGCCATCATTCCAATAGACTTTATACCCGTTATATTCTGGCGGATTGTGCGAGGCTGTTAACACAATGCCTGCATCGCATTCTAAATGACGAACAGCAAAAGAAAGTTCTGGGGTTGGACGTAAATCTTCAAACAGAAATACTTTTATATTATTGGCAGACAACACATTGGCAACAATTTTTGCAAACTTTTTGCTATTGTGTCTGCAATCATAAGCAATCACAACTTTTAATTGATCTTTTTGTACATTTTCTAGTAAATAATTTGACAAACCTTGGGTAGCTCTACCCAATGTATATTTATTGATTCTATTGATTCCTGCACCCATAATTCCACGCATTCCGCCAGTACCAAATTCCATATTTTTATAAAATCTGTCTGCTAAATCGTCAGAATTAATATCAATTAAATTTTGAACTTCTTGCTGGGTTTCTTTGTCAAAAGTATCAGAAAGCCATAGTTTGGCTTTATTTAGAATATCTTCCATAGAGATTAAAATTAACTACAAATATACTTTAGAAATTCAGTTTTTCTTTAATGGTATAATGTTTTTCGTTGTTTTTATTTTTGATG
Source organism: Polaribacter sp. (assembly GCA_049607505.1). GTDB lineage: Bacteria > Bacteroidota > Bacteroidia > Flavobacteriales > Flavobacteriaceae > Polaribacter. The sequence goes on along the minus strand of JBMYWO010000035.1, from coordinate 9,045 downwards.
ATAAGCTCTCCTATAAAACCTGCTAAAAACAATAAAGTTCCTAAAATCATAGAAGTTAGCGCAATATAAAACCAAGGATTGTCTGTAACTAAAATTGTTTTTATGCCATTATATACTTTGTAAAGTTTATAGACACCAATATAAAATGCCAGTGATGTTCCAAATAAAAACATCAACGTTCCCCAAAGACCAAAAAAGTGCATAGGTCTTTTACCAAATTTCGATAAAAATGAAATGGTAATTAAGTCTAAAAAACCATTTATAAATCTGCTGATTCCAAATTTTGTAACTCCGTATTTTCTAGCTTGATGTTGTACTACTTTTTCGTCAATTTTTGTAAACCCCTCATTTTTAGCTAAAACAGGAATATATCTGTGCATTTCGCCACTCACTTTTACGGTTTTAATGACATCGTTTTTATAGGCTTTTAATCCGCAATTAAAATCATGCAATTTTAATCCTGATGTTTTTCTTGCCGCAGCATTAAATAATTTTGAAGGAATATTTTTTGTAATAACATTATCATAACGTTTTTTCTTCCAACCCGAAATAAGATCAAAATTTTCGTTGACAATCAAGTTGTACAATTCAGGAATTTCATCGGGACTATCCTGCAAGTCAGCATCCATAGTGATAACTACACGTCCTTGTGCAAGTTCAAAACCAGCATCCAACGCCTGTGATTTCCCATAATTTTTTTGAAAACGAATTCCTTTTGGCGCATCTTCAAATAAACCCTTGTCTATAAAACGATTGACAGCGGGTTCTAAAGCTTTTGGAGTGATATAATGTAAAAATTTGTCATCTATTTCTTCAATAAATCTACTGGGTGCTGCATCTACTAATTTTCCCCATCGATAACGTGTTTGTGCATAACTTAAATAGGCTACTTTTTCTGCTCTAGTCAACGCTACATAAAATAATCTACGCTCTTCTTCGAGTTCGCTTCTGGTATTCATACTCATAGCAGATGGAAATAAATTCTCTTCTAAACCAACAATATACACATACGAAAATTCCAATCCTTTTGATTGATGAATACTCATTAACGCCACTCTTGGAACATCTCCTTCTTTATCTGAATCAAAATCTGTAGCCAAAGCAACATCTTCAAGAAAGGATGTCAATGAAGCGTCTTCTTCCTTTTCTATTTTGTCAGTAATAAAATCTTTAATTCCGTTTAATAATTCTTGAATATTTTCAACCCTATTTACTGCTTCTGGTGTTCCTTCATTTTCTAAATCTCTTATTAATTGTGTTTGTTTTACAACAGTGTCAGCAATTTCATAAGCATTTTTAGTTTTATTTTCTATTTGCAAACGCAAAATCATATTGACAAAATTTTGCAATTTTGTTTTTGTTCCTGAATTTATTTTTAAATCAATTTTATCAATATATTTTAAAACTTCAAAAATTGATTTTTTATAATGATTTGCAGCAATGGTTAATTTATCTATGGTTGTTGCGCCAATTCCACGTTTTGGATAATTGATGATTCGTTTTAGTGCTTCTTCATCATTTGGGTTGATAATTAGTCTTAAATATGAAAGTATATCTTTGATTTCTTTACGTTGATAAAAAGATATTCCTCCATAAATCTTATAATCAATACTTTTTTTACGCAAAGCATCTTCTATGGCTCTAGATTGCGAATTGGTTCTGTATAAAACTGCAAATTGATCATTTTTTAACTGCAGATTCATTTTAGTGTCAAAAATAGAATTTGCCACAAATCTGCCTTCCTCTCCATCTGAAATGGTACGCATTACATAGATGCTGTCTCCAGCATTATTAGAAGTCCAAATTTCTTTATCTAGTTTGGTTTTATTTTTTGCAATGACTGAATTTGCAGCATTGACAATATTTTTTGTAGAACGATAATTTTGCTCCAATTTAAAGGTTTTTACCTCTGGATAATCTTTCTGAAAATTTAAAATATTCTGAATATTTGCACCTCTAAAACTATAGATACTTTGCGAATCATCACCTACAACACAAATATTTTGAAAACGATCTGCCAATGCTCTTACTATAATATATTGTGAGTGATTGGTGTCTTGATATTCATCCACCATAATATACCGAAAACGATCTTGATATTTTGCCAACACCTCTGGAAAACGTGCCAATAATTCATTGGTTCTCAAGAGCAAATCATCAAAATCCATAGCACCCGCTTTAAAGCATCTATCTACATATTCTTTATAAATTTCGCCTACTTTGGGTCGGCTTGCATGCAAATCTGCTTCTTGCAAATCAGGATTATTAAAATAGGCTTTTACTGTTATCAAACTATTTTTAAAGGAAGATATTCTACTTAAAATTTGTTTGGGTTTATACCTGTCTTTATCCAAATTCATTTCTTTGATAATAGCCGTTATCAAACGAACAGAATCTTGCGTATCGTAAATTGTAAAGTTAGATGGATAGCCTAATTTACCTGCTTCTGAACGTAAAATTCGTGCAAAAACAGAATGAAAAGTTCCCATCCAAAGGTTTTTTGCCTCACTACCACCAACTACAGCTGCAATACGTTTTTTCATTTCACGAGCTGCTTTATTGGTAAATGTCAGCGACAAAATAGTAAACGCATCTACACCTTGCTGCATTAGGTGTGCTATTCTATACGTTAGCACTCTTGTCTTACCAGAACCTGCACCAGCAATGATGATCATTGGGCCGTCTTTATGTAAAACAGCTTCTCTTTGTGCTTCGTTTAATTGGTTTAAATAGGTATTCAATGGTTTTTTTTGAAAGAATTTGAATGTGGAAATTTAGACAAACTATTCGTTTTTAACCACAAGATTTAGAAATTTTATTCACAGACTTGTTTTATCAAAATTCGGCTTATAACCCGAATTTTAAAGAATTCGGGCTATGACCCGAATATTTTTGGATATTTGCAACTTAAAAACTATATTTACACAAAATTAGATGATAATGACAAGTGTAATTACTGGTGATATTATTAATTCTAGAAATACTTCTAGTAAAATTTGGCTACAGCTTTTGAAAGAAATTTTTAAAGAACTAAACGCAGGTGAAATTTATAGAGGAGATAGTTTTCAAATAGAAATTGAAGATGTTTCATCATCGCTTTTTACAACAATTTTTATAAAATCAAGGCTTAAGATAATTAAAGAAATCGATGTAAGAATGGCAATAGGAATTGGGTCTAAAAATTTTGACGCAGATATTGTTACAGAAGCAAATGGTGAAGCTTTTATAAATTCTGGATATGCTTTTGATCACTTATTAAAAAAGCAAACACTGGCCATAAAATCTCCTTGGAAAGAAGTTGATGAAGAGATAAATATTGGTCTGAATATTGGTTTGTTAGTGATGGATCATTGGACACAAAATTCAGCAGAATTTGTAAAAACTTCTTTAGAGAAAAAACACTTTACACAAAAAGAAATTGCAGAATATTTAAATATTTCTCAAAGTAGCGCAAGCGAACGTAGAAAACGTGCTGGTTTTGATGAAATTATGCAATTAGAAAAGCGTTATCGTAAATTGATAAATCAAAAAATTGCTGAAATATGATATTATTCTTAAAACTCTTACTAGCGCATTTGCTGGGCGATTTTGTTTTTCAACCAGAAAACTGGGTAAATGACAAAGAAAAAAACAAAATAAAATCTAGTAAATTATATATTCATATTCTAATCCACTCAATTTTATTGATGATTATTTTAGGTTTTGATTTTAAAAACTACTGGATAGGTTTTCTAATTATTGTAAGTTCCCATTATATAATTGATGTTTCAAAGATTTATTTCCAAAAGAAAAAAACAAAACGAATTTGGTTTTTTATCGATCAATTTTTACATCTTCTAATATTAGTTTTAGTTACTTTCATGTATTTAGAATATGCTATTTCTTTAGAAAACATACTAACTAATAAAAACTTACTTCTAATAGTTTGTTTAATCTCTGTAACCTATGTTGCTGCTATACTTATTAAAGTAATCATCACACAGTGGAATCCTAAAAACAACAAAGAAAACACCTCATCTAGCAGTTCAAACGGGAATGAGTCTTTAGCAAAAGCGGGTCGTTATATCGGGATTTTAGAACGCTTATTAATCTTTGTATTTATTGCTACTAAACATTGGGAAGCTATTGGTTTTTTGTTGGCTGCAAAATCAATTTTTAGATTTGGTGATTTAACGGATTCTGAAGATAGAAAATTGACAGAATATATTTTGATTGGAACTTTATTAAGTTTTGGATTTGCAATTTTTATAGGTCTTTTATATGTACACCTATCAAAAATTATTTAATACATGGAAGATAAAATTTTAGAAAGTATTGCATCTATTTTGCCTGCGTTAGTAACTGGCGGTGTGGTTTATTATATTTTTAATGGATTTATAAAACAATTAAATTCAGAAGAAAAATTAGGTTTATTCATTCAAAAACAAAAAAATTCTTTAGCAATAAAATTGCAGGCTTATGAAAGAATGCTATTGTTTTGCGAACGTATAAATCCTGTAAAAATGCTGGTAAGAATTAAACCTATTTCTGTAAATACTGAAGATTATGTACAGCTACTAACTGCCAATATAGAACAAGAATTTGAACATAATTTAGTACAGCAAATTTATATTTCTAATGATACTTGGACCTCTATAATCGCTGCCAAAACTGCTGTAATAAACAAGCTAAAACAAGTAGCAGAAAGCTCTAATTCTGCAAACGATTTGCGTGAGAACGTTTTAATAGATTATTCTAAAACGTTACCTCCTACCGAAACTGCCATTGCTTTTATAAAAAGTGAAGTGAGGAAAATGTTGTCTTAAAAATGTCTCTGATTTATTTTTAAGCCGAATTCCTACTCGCATTAATATTACCAAACAAAGAGCGGGTTACCATTTTTTCAAAAACGATGAGTTCTTTTTTGTTTCTATTTGTTTTTTGTAATTCTTGAATTTTCTTTAAGGCAAATTGCTGAATGGTTAACAACGGTAAAACAATTTGTTCTCTAATTTCTATGGATGCTTTTCCTGCTGGAAAATTTTCCATCAATTCAGTATGACCTGTTAGTTTTAACAACAATCTTTTTGTGGTTTTGTATTCCTCAAAAATAAGTTTCCAAAAATCGCCATACACTTCATCGTCAGCCATATAAGCGGTCAAACCAAAAAAGGATTTTGTCAAACTCATCATACTATTTTCTAATAAGGTTTTAAAGAAATCTGAAGCATTATAAAACGCTATAATTTCATCAAATCTATTGGCATCTTCATATTTTTTTAAGGCAGTTCCTACACCAAAAAAACCAGGAACATTTTGTTTTAACTGACTCCAACTTCCCACAAAAGGAATGGCGCGCAAGTCAGAAAAATTGAGTTCAGCAGATTTAGAACGCTTGCTTGGTCTGCTTCCAATATTTGTTTTTGCATAATATTTTAGCGTACTCATTTTTTCTAAATACGGTAAAAATTGTGGATGATTTTTAAAATCTACATAGGCTTGATAACTTGTAGTTGCTAAATCATCAATAATTTTTCTATGAGAATCATTTAACTGATCTTTGGTAAAAACTTCGTTTTTTATACCCGAACTTAATAGTTGTTCTAAATTATATTGTGAAGAATCCAAAGTTCCAAAATTAGAACTAATCGTTTGACCTTGAATAGTTAACTGAATTTCTTTATCTTCAATAGTAGGGCCTAAAGAAGCATAAAACTGATGCGTTTTCCCACCACCACGTGCAGGAGGTCCACCACGTCCGTCAAAGAAAATGACTTCAATACCAAATTCTCTAGAAACTTTTGTTAAGGCTTCTTTGGCTTTAAAAATTCCCCAATTTGCCATTAAATAACCCCCATCTTTTGTCCCGTCTGAAAAACCAAGCATAATGGTTTGCTTATTTTTTCTTTTTGCTATATGATTTCTATATGCCTCGTTTGTATATAAAATTCGCATTACACCATCTGCATTTTGCAAATCATCCACCGTTTCAAAAAGTGGAATTACATCTACTGTTAAATTATCTTCAAAACCACATAAATTTAGCATAGCAAAAGTCTGCATTACGTTTAATGCAGTTTGATTATTGCTAATGATATATCTGTTTGCACCACGTTCCCCATTTCTTTGTTGAATTTCTTTTAAAGCGTGAATAGATCCAATTGTTTTTACAGACATTTCATCAGTAAGCACAGTAGTATCTATATTTCCTTTTACTTTGGAAAGAAAATTGATTTGTTTTTCAGTCTCTAATTCTAAGTAATTTTTCGGAAATGTTACATCGCCAGAAGCAATTAAATCTTTTACAATTTGCGTAAATGCACTGTGATGCACTCTGCTGTCTTGTCTAATATCTAAGGTTGCAAAATGGAAACCAAAGATGTGTACTTTATTGATGAAATCATTTAACTCTTCAATAAATAAAGAATCGTGTTTTTCTACAATAATTTCTTTCGCTTTTTGTAATTCTTCCAATAAAATTTGCTGATTAAAATTTACTTTTGCATAACTTTTTGTGGTATGCTTATACAACCTATTCTCTACTCTGGTTAGAATTTCATGAACACCATCAAATGTAAATCTTCTTTTTAGTTTACGAACATCTTTATAATAGTTTCCTAAAATAGTTTGACGTAATCTTTCTGCAACATCCAAAGTGATTTTTGTAGTTACAAACGGGTTTCCATCTCTATCGCCACCGGGCCAAAAGCCAAGGTCTATAATTTGATTATCAATGGTTTTTCCGTCAAAAATATTATGTTGTATATAGTTGTAAATTTTACTTGCTGAATGATAAAATACGTTTTCTAAATACCAAATTAAACTAACAGCTTCATCATAAGGTGTTGGTTTTTCTTTCTTAAAAAATGGTGTTTTTCCTAATTGTGCTAGCAACTTTTTAATGAGTAATAAATCATCATTTTGTATGGCTTTATCCAAATCTGTAATAATACCCAAAACACTTCCAGGATAAAATTGAGTTGGATGCGCAGTCAATACAATTCGCACTTTAAATTCTTCTAAATATTGCTTTAAGGCTTCTTTTTTTTCGCCAATAATTGCGGTTTCTTTAGAATTTCTAAGCGTTCCTATGCCATCCATATTATTTACCAAAGGAAAAGCAGCGTCTTCAATAGCATCAAACAAAACGACTTGACGTTCTATGTATTGAATAAAACGAAACAGCAAATCGTTTTTCTCTTTTTCTGATGGATTTTCTTGATACTTCTTAAAAAAAGTTTCTACAATTTCTGTTGGGTTTTTCCCTTCCTGAAATCCTTTTTTACAAACCTCATGAAACAAGGGTAACAAAACTCCTGTGTTGCTAATCGTATCAAAAGGAAGTGTCATAAAAATGCTATTGTATATCTGATATTTAGACAATACATTTTCATTAAATCTAGTCAATTTTGGTAATGCAGACATTTTTCTAAAAATTTTTGAAAAGTAAAATTACAAAAAACGTATATAAACAAAGTGTTTTCGAGCAATTAGTGAAGTATTTATTTACGAAAACGATGTAAAGTTTTGGTTGTATGTTCCATAATCTTGTTAAGATAAACCATTTCAACTGATTTAATCCACTACCCATTTTTCCAACTAATTAACGGGTAGATTTGCCTTAAAAATCATTGATTTCAAGAAATTCTTTTATTTATCTTTACATAAATTTTTCTAAATGAATTTCTGGACAAAAGTTGCTGGCATTATTCTACGAAATCGTTATTTGGTGCTTGTTTTAATTGCTGGTATTACTGCTTTTTTGGCAATGCAAACAAAGGATATGAGGTTTTCATATTCTGAAGCTAATTTATTACCAGAAAATCATGAAGCAAATATTGAATACAATAAATTTCTAGAAGTTTTTGGCGAGGAAGGAAACATAATTATCCTTGCCGTAAAAGATTCCACAATTTTTACCCCTAAAAAATTTAACGCTTGGAATGGTTTAGTAAAATCTTTTGATTCTTTAAAAGATGAAATAGAATTTACCATTTCTATTGCAGATGTAAAAAAATTAAAAGCCAATAGAAAAAAACGAAAATTTGTTTTAGAACCTTTATTTGATAAAGAACCAACTACTAACAAAGAGGTTTTAGAAATAAAAAAACAACTTTTTGAGAAACTTCCTTTTTATGATAATTTACTCTACAACAAAAACACAGGTACTTTGCAGACTGCTGTTTATATGAAGAAAAGTATTCTGAACACACCCGTAAGAAGAAATTTTATTCAAAAAACACTAATCCCAAAAATAACATCTTTTGAAAAAGAATACGATTTGAATGTACGCATTTCAGGAATGCCATATATGCGCACATTAAATTCTCAAAACATACAAGATGAAATTCGTTTTTTTGTAGTTGGTGCCTTATTAATTACAGCCATTATTTTCTTCTTTTTCTTCCGTTCGTTTAGAGCTACATTTATTACACTTTTGGTAGTCATGGTTGGTGTTATTTGGGCATTTGGTTTTATTGGTTTGTTAGGCTATGAAATCACAATTTTAACTGCTTTAATCCCACCATTGATTATTGTTATTGGTGTGCCTAATGCCGTTTTTTTGATTAACAAATATCAACAAGAAGTAAAAAAACACGGCAATCAAGCAAAATCATTGCAGCGTGTTATTTCAAAAGTTGGGAACGCTACGTTAATGACCAATATTACCACTGCTTCTGGTTTTGCCACTTTTGTTTTTGTAAAAAGTAAACTCTTGCAAGAGTTTGGTGTTTTGGCATCTATCAATATTATTAGCATTTTTATTTTGGCATTATTAATTATTCCTATTATTTATAGTTTTATGCCATTGCCAAAGAAAAAACATTTGAATCACCTTGAAAAAAAGTGGATTGAAAATGTAGTAGATTGGATGGAAACAACGGTAAAAAACCGTAAGATTACTATTTATTTTTCCACAGTTATTGTTATTATTTTAGGAATTATTGGAGTTTATCAAATTAGAGTTTCTGGTAGTTTAATTGAAGATATGCCTAAAGGAATGCAGTTTTATAAGGATATTAAATTTTTTGAAACTGAGTTTGGGGGAATTATGCCTTTAGAAAT
>JBMYWO010000034.1:0-17208 GCA_049607505.1 Polaribacter sp. | reverse complement strand
TATGATACCTGCGAATTGATTATCAATCAAAATAAACCCATAAAAGATTTCCAAAATTTTGAATTTGAGTTGATTCGTTTTTCATCAATGACCTCGCCTTTTTCTGAAGAAGAGTTTGAAAACCTTTCTGAAAAAGAATTGACTGACAAATTATATGAAATTATTACAGAACATTATAAAAACAAAATTGAAAGAAATGCCGTTTTAGCCTTTCCTGTTATCAAAAATGTTTTTGAAAATGAAGGCGATAGATACGAACGGATTGTAGTTCCGTTTACAGACGGAGTTAAATCTTTGCAAGTTGTTACCAACTTAAAAGATGCGTATGAAAGTGAAGGAAAAAGTTTAATTACAGACTTTGAAAAAAACATCACATTAGCCATTATTGATGAAAATTGGAAAGAGCATTTGCGTAAAATGGACGAATTAAAACACTCTGTACAAAATGCATCTTATGAACAAAAAGACCCTTTATTGATTTATAAATTTGAGGCTTTTGAGTTGTTTAAAAAAACGGTAGATGAAATTAATAAAGAAGTATTGTCATTCTTATTTAAAGGCGAATTACCATCACAAGATACTTCTCAAATATCAGAAGCACGTCAGCAAAAAAGACAACGATTAAATACAAGCAAAGCCACTGTTCAGAACTCTACAGAACAAGCCATTCAAAACTCAAGACAACAACATGAACCTGTTGAAACCATTGTAAGAGAACAACCAAAAATTGGTAGAAATGAGCGTGTTACGATTAAGAATGTAATGAGCGGTGAAGAAAAAGTTGTAAAATACAAACAAGCCATTCCTTTAATTGATAAAAGTGAATGGGTTTTGGTGCAATAGCATTTTACCCGATTTACTCTTTGGTTTGTGTATGAGCGTAGTTTTTATGTATTTTTGTATAAAACAACAATGTTATGACAGATCAAGAATTAAAAGATTTAGTAGCTAGTTTAGCAATTCAAAGTGCTAAAACTGATGCAAAATTAAACAAGATTGCCACTATGTATGGAGGTGTTGCTAACAACCAAGGTAAAGTTGTGGAAGAGTTTTATTTTAATACTTTAAAAGCAAAGCCTGTTTTAGGAACTATGAAATTTGATTTTATTGATAAAAACATCACTCGATCTAAAGGTGCTATTCAAGATGAGTATGACATTATTTTGGTGAATGGTAAAGATGTTTTTATCATAGAGGTTAAATATAAAGCTCACGAAAATGATTTAAACCGCTTACTAAACAAAAAATATCCTAATTTTAAAATATTATATCCTGAATATAAAAACTATACACACCATTTAGCATTAGCTACTTTTCATATTGAAGAAGAGTTAATTCAAAAAGCGTTAAAAAACAATGTAAATATTTTACGTAGAAAAGGAAATATTATTGAAGAGTTAGTGGCTTAGTTATCAAGTTTAAAACAGATATTTTTTGTATAAAAACTCACCAAAATAAAATTAAAAAGGTAAACTAAATAATTATTTAGCTTACCTTTTCATTCATAAAATTAAGAATTATTTTCTTAACTCTTTATTTATCTTCTATTAGATCTTCTTGATCCTCCTCTATTAAACCCACCTCCTGGGCCTACTGGACCTGGACTACTAGCTTGTGCTTTTTGTGGGTCTAAAATTAGATAGGTGCCTAAAGCGGTTAAAGCCGCATATTTACCGTAATTCCCCATCTTTTTAAGAGCTTCTTTACGAGAAATATCTTTTTGAGTTGTTGTTTCTTGTTTTTTCATATTATTACTATTTAGAGTGTTGTATGTTGTAGATTATTCTAAAATAATTTTCTTATTCAATTTACCTATTGCTGTTTGTATAGCTACAATATATACACCTTTTGCTAATTTTGGCAATGATATATCTTTTGCATCATTATCAAAAGAAGTATTCAATACTTGTTTTCCAAGTACATTATATAATTTTACAGTTGTATTTCCTTGTGGTAAACCAACTATTCGTAAGGTTGAAACATCTGATTTATAGACATGAACTGTACTTAAAATTGCATCATCAACAGTTAAAGCACTCGCAGAAGTGTGTATATAGAATCTTCCTATTCCATCTAAAGTTTCTGACAAAGTAACTGTATAATCAGTATTTGCCTCATCTAATCGTGTAAACGTGTTTGTTACCTTATCTTCTAAAAAAACTTTTACATCTGTTGGTAAATTTAATGCTTCTAAAGAAAATGTAATTTCTTCGCCTGCAACTACTTTTAGACCAACAGGAATAACCATCGATTCTAAATCTGAATTTGGTACTGCTTGTCTTCCAAAAGCAATTCCTTGATTGTCTTCAACTAAATGAGTAAAAATTCTTGAATTAGAAGAAGTCCCATCATCAAACATTCCAAGATCAAATCCTGGATCTAATCCTTTTGTTGTATTTTCAAGGTAATTAATTTGAGTATTTTTTGTACTTGCTCCATCTGAAAGTGTTACTTTAATAGAAGGATGCGTAGTATTTGTTCTATAAAATTGACTTAATGGTCTCTGCATAGCTTCAGTAATTGAAGCATTGCCAGAAGCTACATTAGAATGGATCATAAAACTTTGTCCTGGATGAATATATCCTGTTGTTAAAATTTTATTAGCTCCAGATGCTTGATGCCAAATATAAATGGCTTGAAATTCTGCTGACAAATTAGATGCATTTGCTGCAATAAATGCTTCAATATCTAAATAAGAAGGGTATGGGTTTCCTAATAAGTTCCAATTAACCACACCTTGAGAAATAGCAGGCATAACATCTCCAGTATTATAAGTTCCTGTAAAAGTATAAGTATTAGGAAGAGTTGTCCCTGCTTGAGTTAATAAAGAGTATCCAATACCTGTCTCAAATAATTCAGTATCAGTACTCGCTGCTTGAAAATATCTCCAATGTCCTGCAGCTCCAATTGATGCTGAATTATCATAAGTAGCAATTCCCCTATTGCCTGAAGCACTTGTTGCAATATGATTTGAATCAGCCCAACCAGTATTAGTATATTCTTGTCCAACTACTGGACTTGATACATAATGCCAATATTGATCGTCTGGTATGCTTAATTCATAAATAATATCCCCTACTGCACCTTCAGAAACAATTAAAGAGGCTCCACTTTCTACAGTTAAAGTACCATCTAAAACAACTAGAGTTTTAACAAAAGCAGCTGTTGTACCGCTAATTTCAACATCAGCTCCTGACGTATTTATAATAACATTATCTTCAGCTGTTGGTACTTGTGATGGACTCCAATTTGCTGCAGTACCCCAATCTCCTGCACCCGCAACATTCCAAGTGATTGTTTCTTGAGAATACATCAAAGAAGGAATAAAAATCAGTATAAAAACTAATTTTTTTAATAATTTAATTGTGTCGTTTTGTTTCATAATAATTCTATAGTTTTAAATTTAATAATTCAGAATATAAATTCTATTCAATTTATTGTTGAAAATTTTTGTGATATGAATTTCCTGAAACTTATAAAATATCATATAAAGAAATTTCAAACCAACTTATTTCGACAAATATAAAAAAAATACCTAATAATTAAAATTAAATCTATTTATTTTTTTGGAGTAAATTTTAGTTATCAGAGGATTAACGTCTTAAAATACATTTTTACTCTTGTAGATTTCAAAAAATGTTACTCTTTTTTTAGTTTTTCCCAGTTTTTATCTGCTTGCTCTTTTAGTTCTTCTGCACCTTCTTTTGTCCAAAGATCTAAAGTATTTGTTCTCCAAGCATTGTAAAAAAGGTATAATTTTCCATCACGAATTTCAAAGGTTTTCGGATTTATTGATACTTTTTCTGCTTTTAAACCAAGAGCATACGCACACCAACCTCCATATTCTGGAATATATTTTGTGGGGTCTTCTTTAAATAAGTGTAGGTTTTTTTTAGACGAGAATTTAAACTTTACTCCATCATGCGTGGTTTGATATTTTTTTTCACCTTTTATAGGTTTGGTTTCTGTAAAATAAGAAACCACATCATAGCCTTCTGCGACAAACCCTTTTTTGGTATTATAATCTTTTTGTTGTGCTATTAAATTTACTGAAATACTGATAAGTAAGAATACTAAAATTTGTTTCATTTTATTGATTTTTAGTTGTAGTCGGAAAATTAGTAAAAAAATTACAACACCATCAAGTTACATCCTCTTATATCTGAAGTATCAAAACGTCCAAGAATTTCAAAAGTGCCGTTTGTGTGTATTTTTCCTAAATCTTGTGTGGCAATAAAAGAGCAAGAATTATAATTAGCTAAATCAATCACATTAATGCCGCCCGTTTTTCCTGCTTGCTGTATGGTTAAGGCATCTTCGGTATCTCGTATTAAAATTTGCATCCAAGGTGGGCAATCAAAAATTCCGCTTCCTTTTGAATAGGCTTGACTTAGCAATTCTGTCATTCCATATTCTGAATGAATTGTATCGACATCAAATCCTTTAGAAAGAATTTCATGCAACTCGTGGCGCACCAGTTCCTTTCTTCGTCCTTTCATACCACCCGTTTCCATAATAATGGTGTTTTTTAAGTTAAATTGTGTTGTTTCAATCAAATCTAATAAGGCAAAAGAAACACCTATTAAGAGTGTTTTTTGTCCGCTTTTATCCAATGCTATCAAGTTTTTGACTAATTCTTTTATATTATTAAGGTAAAATCCACTTTTTTGGTGCTTGGATTTTTGTATAAAATCATTGACCATAAAAACCAAAGAAGAATTTTTTTGTTCTAAATAATTTGGCAACAATGCCAAGACCACATAGTCTTCTATAGCTCCATAAAAATGTGCAAATCCTTTTTGATAACTTTTTGTATAATAGGAAATATCTGTTATATAATGATGGCTTCTTGCACTTCCTGTGGTTCCAGAACTCATAAAAACTTCTTCCACCTCGTCTAAAGAAGCAAGTATTTTTTTGGTTTTAAAAAAAGAAATGGGCAAAAACGGAATTTCTTCAACTTGTTTTACATCGCTTGGATGTATGTATAACAAATCGCAAAATGAACGATATACTTTATTGTTTATAAACTGATGTTTAAATACTTGTAAAGCAATTTTCGTAAAATTTTCTTGGTTTTTTATGTTAAAAATAGTTTCTTTCATATACTTTTGCAAAAGTAGAATTATTTAACGCAACCTTTTTACTCTTTTATCATCTTATATAATAAAGAATTATGTATGAGCGTATTTTTAAGAAATTTCTTTTTATTACTTACGCTGACATTAATAAGTTGCAATAAAAATGTAAAGCATCCTATTGATGAAGAAGTTATTTCTTCTTGTGATGTTCCACAAGAACCAACAGGTGTAGACTGTCAAAACGGTTTCCCTATTTTAATATATTAATTTAAAAGTTTTATAATGAAGAAATTTTCACTTCTTTTATGTAGTTTATTCCTTTTTTATTCTTGTTTAAATAATCCCGATCCAGATTTTACCTATGAATATTTACCTATTGATGAAGCAATCACCCCTGTAAGTTTTACCTTTGGACAGGTAGATACTATTAAACTAAAATATTCATTGCCAGATGGTTGTCATTCTTTTGACGATTTGTATTACGAAAGTCAAAATACCACAAGAGTAGTTGCTATCACTGCATTTGTAGTTTTAGGTCGTGATTGTGCACAAGAAACTATTCAAGAAGAATATAAGTTTACTATAAGAGCAACGCAACAAGAGGATTATCTATTTAAGTTTTGGAAAGGAAAAGATAGTCAAGGAAATAATATATATGAAGAAGTTGTAATTCCTGTAAATTAATAACCCCATTCACCTAGAAGAACTCATACAACAGTGTTGCAAACAAAATTTAACAGCACAATCAAAAGTCTATCAGCTTTTTTCTGATACGCTTTTTGCCCTATGTTTAAAGTATTCTCGTAATTATCAAGATGCAGAAGATACTTTACAAGATAGTTTTTTAACCATTTTTGATAAAATAAAACAATATAAACACAAAGGTTCTTTTGAAGGTTGGTTAAAAAGAATTACCATAAACACTGCTTTGCAAAAATATAGAAAAGCAGCACCTTTAGAAATTGTAAAAGAACTTTCTGACATTGATGACATTGATGAAAACACTATTGAAAATGAAGAAAAAGATATTGATTTTTTACTGAATTTAATACAGCAATTGCCAGATAGATATCGATTAGTTTTTAATTTATATGCATTAGACAATTATTCTCATAAAGAGATTGCTGAATTATTAAAAATCTCTGTAGGAACCTCAAAATCTAACTTATCCAGAGCTAGAGATATATTAAAAAAACAATTAGAAGTTCATCAAATAAAAGAACAAAAAGCCTAACGAATGAAAGGTAAAAATTTAGATAGATTATTTCAAGAAAAACTACAAAATTTGGAGGTAACTCCCAATGAAGAAGTTTGGAATACGATTGAATCAAAATTAAAAAATAAGACGCCTATAATATCACAGATATGGTGGCTTTCTGCAGGAATTGCTGCTGTCATTATTCTTGGATTATTATTATTTCCTACTTCTCAAGACCCTGTTTTAGAAAACAAAACAATTACGGATCCTATAATTGTTGCTACTCCAAAAACAACTACTGACCCTATTAACACTAAAAAAACAGGAATAGATAGAGTATCTAAAAAGAAGAAAAATAAAGAAGAAATACGTATTACCAAAAATAAACCCATCATAAAAAACACAAGAGAAACAGACATAAAACAGCAACAACTTTTAAATACATCTAAAACACTAATTGCTGAAAAAAATCAACAAGACATTGAAAAAGGAAACAAAGATTTAGTTAATAAAAAAGATACAAAAAAGATTTTTTTAGCGAATACCTCTATAAAAGATACTAAAATAAAAGCTGATTCAATTTCAAATAAAACGAACAAGAATGAAATAAAAAAACCAAAGAAAGATTTTCTAGCGGTTGTAAAAAAGGAAGAAAAAAAAGAAGATACATCCATAAAAAAACAATGGGCTGTTGCTCCAATTTTTGGAGTTTTAAATTCCAATTCATTTTCTAATACCTCACCTATTGATAAAAATTTATCGGAATCTACACAAGGAAGTAGTAGCTATTCTTACGGAGTTCAAGTTTCTTATCAACTAGCAGACAAATGGACTATCCAATCTGGAATTCATCTCCAAGAAATGGGTTTTTCCAATAACCAAATAGCTGTAATGTCAACAAATTCAACAACCTCTATTACTTTTACTTCTAATGATCATTATATTTTTCAAAACATATCAAATCAAAACTTTGATGCAAATAGTATATCATTAAATAGTCTTAAAAGTTTTAACGGCAATTTGTCTCAAAAATACGGATATGTAGAAGTTCCTGTTGAAGTAAAGTATCACCTATCAGAAAGCAAAAAATTTGCTACACAAATAGTAGCTGGTTTTAGTTCACTTTTTTTAAATAAAAATGAAATTGATTTAAATACGGGTTCTTTTTCAAGATTTGGAAAAGCGACAAATTTAAACAACATAAACTTTAGTGGAAATTTAGGTTTTAACCTTAACTATAATTTTGGTAAAAATTGGTCTTTACACCTAAATCCAATGGTAAAAATACACTTGAATACTTTTAGTGAAAACGGAAACGGATTCAGACCTCATTTTATAGGAGTTTACACAGGGATTAATTATAATTTTTAAAAATAAACGCCTTATATGTGATTTAAAGTATTGGTTTATAGATAATAACAGGTATATGAAAAAATATAGAGTAGTAACATACAAAACCTTAGAAGGAACAAAAAGGATAGTAAAATCATTAAAAAAAACACTCACAAAATGGGTGGTTTATCAAGATGGTAAGCCCAAATATCATATAGATTTCTATGATATAAAAACAGAGTCGAATGCAATACTAAACAGTTTAGTGATGTGTGATAAAAGACCTATCAGAGAGGTTTTAAAAATTGTTAGTAAAAAAAATAACGTTAACCTATCCATTCCTAAAACTTCATTTTTAGGAATAAAACTAAAATCTGAATATGTAAATTTAGATTTAGAGCCAATTCCAGAAGAATGGCTAGACTATTATTTGTAAATTTTCACAATCAATTCCCCTTTATCATTCATAGAAGCTCTATACATTCCTGCCGTATTAAATTCAAAAGACATATTCCCATTTTTGTCTAAAGCAACTACTCCTCCTGTTCCTCCTAACTTTGTAAGTTTATTCTGAATCACATCTTTGGTAGCTTCTTTTAGCGTTTTTTGTTGATATTCCATTTGCGCAGAAATATCATACGCTACTTGACTTCTGATAAAATACTCTCCCCAACCTGTAGAAGAAACACCACAGGTTTTATTGTTTGCATACGTTCCAGAACCTATAATTGGCGCATCTCCAATTCTTCCCCAACGTTTGTTGGTCATTCCGCCCGTAGAAGTTCCCGCAGCAATAGTCCCGCTTTTATCCAAAGCAACACAACCCACAGTTCCGAACTTACTGTTTCTGATAGTTTCATCATAAAAAACCGCTTTTTTATCATTGTGGTCTAATTCCGTTTTTTCTCTGTTTTTTATTCTTTGAAGCGATTGAAAGCGTCTTTCCGTATAAAAATAACTCGGATCTACAATTTCCAAACCTTGCTCTTTTGCAAATGCTGATGCTCCTTCGCCAGAAAGCATCACATGATCTGAATTTGTCATTACTTTAATGGCTAATTCAATAGGGCTTTTTACGTTTTTTACACCCGCAACAGCACCCGCATTTAATGTTTTTCCGTCCATAAAAGAAGCGTCCAATTCATTCGTGCCGTCATTAGTAAAAACTGCGCCTTTTCCTGCATTAAAAAGTGGTGATTCTTCCATAATTTGAATGGTCTTTAACACAGCATTTTCACTTGTACCGCCATTTTTAAGGATTGTATGCCCAACTCTAATTGCCTCTTCCAATTTTGATGTATAAGCCGTCTCCTTTTCATCAGTCATATTTTTCTTTAAAATAGTGCCTGCACCACCATGAATAATAATGGCAAATTCATTGGTTTGTTTTTCTTCGGATGATTTTTCTTCAGTTTTACAACCAAAAGAAATCATTAAAACAGACAAGAGTAAAAGTATATTCTTCATAATTAATTTGTTTAAAATAAAACAATATTTAATGTTTTTGTTTAATTTATAAATGTGTAATTTCGAACCTCAATGTAAACAACTTAATTGTAATCACAAAATGACAGATTTTGGAATAAAAGAAGCTTTATTAGAACTAGGGGTACAAGACATCAATACAGGAACTTCTACAGGTTCAATCAATTTCTCTAGTGGAAAAATGATTGAATCCTATTCCCCTGTAGATGGAAAATTAATAGGAAAAGTCCTTACAACTTCTAGTGAAGATTATCAAAAAGTGATGAATGTAGCTACCAATGCTTTTAAAATTTGGAGAACAAAACCTGCTCCACAACGTGGAGAAATGGTACGTCAATTTGGCGAAAAGTTACGAGAGAAAAAAGAAGCTTTGGGTAAATTAGTTTCCTACGAAATGGGAAAAAGTTACCAAGAAGGTTTAGGAGAAGTACAAGAAATGATTGACATCTGCGATTTTGCGGTTGGACTGTCTCGTCAATTACATGGTTTGACTATGCATTCTGAAAGACCTGGACACAGAATGTACGAACAATATCATCCTTTAGGAATTGTAGGAATTATTTCTGCCTTCAATTTTCCTGTGGCAGTTTGGGCTTGGAACACTGCGTTGGCTTGGGTTTGTGGCGATGTCTGTGTATGGAAACCAAGTGAAAAAACGCCAATGTGTGGAATTGCCTGTCAGAATATAATTGCAGAGGTTCTCAAAGAAAATAACTTACCAGAAGGAATTTCTTGTCTCATAAATGGCGATTATAAAGTGGGCGAAATGATGACAAAAGATACCCAAATTCCGTTAATTTCTGCAACAGGAAGCACTAGAATGGGTAAAATTGTTGCCAAAGAAGTTGCAGGACGTTTAGGAAAAACCTTATTAGAATTAGGAGGAAATAATGCCATTATTGTTACACCAAATGCTGATATTAAAATGACCGTTATTGGTGCAGTTTTTGGAGCAGTAGGTACAGCAGGACAACGTTGTACCTCTACACGCCGTTTAATTATTCATGAATCGATTTACGATAAAGTTAAAAATGCTATTGTAGATGCTTATAAACAATTGCGAATTGGAAATCCACTAGATGAACACAATCATGTAGGCCCTTAATTGATACAGATGCTGTAAAAATGTATGAAACTGCATTGACAAAAGTGGTTGAAGAAGGAGGAAAAATGATAGTAGAAGGAAATGTTTTTTCTGGCGAAGGGTATGAAAGTGGATGTTATGTAAAACCAGCCATTGCAGAAGCTTCTAATGATTTTGAAATTGTACAACACGAAACTTTTGCGCCTATCTTATATTTGTTAAAATATACAGGCGATGTTGCAAACGCCATAGATATTCAAAATGGTGTTGCACAAGGTTTGTCATCAGCAATTATGACGAATAATCTACGAGAAGCAGAAGCATTTTTATCCGTTGCAGGTTCAGATTGTGGAATTGCCAATGTAAATATTGGAACTTCTGGCGCAGAAATTGGTGGTGCTTTTGGTGGCGAAAAAGAAACAGGTGGTGGACGCGAATCGGGTTCTGATGCTTGGAAAATTTATATGCGAAGACAAACCAACACCATCAATTATACAACTGATTTACCGCTAGCACAAGGCATTAAATTTGACCTTTAAAAAATAAAATCTTATTCGTGATGATAGGGTTCGTTCCTTAAAATTGTAAAACCTCTATACAATTGTTCAACAACAAATAGGCGAACCATTTGATGAGAAAAGGTCATTTTAGAAAGTGAAATTTTTCTAGTTGCTTTTTCATACACCGAGCTAGAAAATCCATAAGGACCACCAATCACCAAAACCAATTGTTTGATTCCTGAATTCATTTTCTTTTGTAAATATGTTGAAAATTCCATAGAAGTATAGTGTGTTCCTGCGGCATCTAACAAAACCAATTCATCCGTATTTTTCAGTTTCGATAAAATAACTTTACCTTCCTTTTCTTTTTGTTGAACCTCACTCAGATGCTTCACATTTTTTATATCAGGAATCATCTCAAACTCAAATTTTATATAATATTTTAAACGGTTTTGATATTCATCAATTAATTGTATCAAATGCTTATTGTCCGTTTTTCCAATGGCAAGAAGTTTTATTTTCATTATGATGTATGTTTGTCATTCCGTTTTTCCCATCCAGTTTGTCATCCGTAGCAATCTTTACGTTGTTATTCCATAGAAATCTGAAATATCTGCTTGGTCGTAGACAGGCTTTCAGTGAAGCAAATTTATTCGTTTTCACTTATAAATCCACAAAACTGATAAAAAGTTGAAAATCATTGTTATTTTTACATCAAAATCTAGGAACTCCCTATCAGCAAAACAATTAGAAAATATACTGAAAATTTAAACCAAAAAAGTTGATATTAAACCAAAGTGTTAGACAGAGTCTCTCGAGGTGATTTTCTAGAAGTAAATATCGTAAACGTCAGTTTTATTGGGAGTTAAAATTTTAAAACGGTGTTTCTCTAACCGTACTATTTGTCTCCCTGCAAGGGTCTCACATACTGTTATTCATTTTGCGCGAGACCCTTTCAGGGAGACAAACAGGACGGAGAAACAAGAAGTTTTAAACGGGTTTATCTATTGCAAACAACATAGACCCAAAATTTATTTTTTAAGTCGAAAAAAAAGAAAACAAAAAATATGACAGACCATTATTTTGATAGTGAAACATTTACTAAAATTGATTTTACCAAAACAAAAATCAAAAAAGGTGAGTATGATCATTGTACATTTAAAAACTGTCATTTTGAAGAAATTCACGCATCTAATATTCAGTTTATTGAATGTGAATTTATAGGGTGTAATTTTAGCAACACCATTGTAAAAGACACTGCCTTTAAAGATGTTCAGTTCCTAAACTGCAAAATGGTCGGTGTAAAATTTAATGAATGTGATCCTTTTTTATTGCAATTTTCATTTACAGATTGTCTGTTAAGTTTCTCGTCATTTTATCAATTAAAAATTCCGAAAACCAAATTTATACATTGTAATTTAGAAGAAGTAGATTTTACAGAAACAATTTTAACTAACTCATTGTTTGATAATTGCAACTGTAAAAATACCATTTTTGACCAAACAACTTTAGACAAAGTAGATTTTAGAACATCATTTAACCTTAGAATCAATCCAGAAAAAAACCGTTTACAAGCAGCAAAATTTACTAAAGAAAATGTGATTGGTTTGTTGTTTGAATATAAAATTTTAATTGAATGAAAATTTTAGTTTAATAGTTTTTCTCGGAGCCTGTATTGAGTGCAGACGAAATAGGGAAATGTCCAAAGGACAAAGGAGCTTATGACCAAAGAAATAGAAGACAATCTAAAAAAAATACCCATTATAAATATATTGGTAAAATTTGGGAAGAAAATTAAAATCCCTGGTTTAGAAGGAATGTCTTTGTATGATGTTTTAGAAATGTATGTAATAGGAATTGTAAGAGGGGCTTTAACTACACGTGCAGGCGGAATTGCTTTTAGTTTTTTTATGGCAATTTTCCCATTTATGTTATTCATTTTAACGCTGATACCTTATATTCCTATTGAAGGTTTTCAAGAGGGTTTGTTTTCATTTATCAAAGAAATTTTACCACCACAAACTTTTGAAGCGGTCAATACAGTTTTGGGTGATATTATCAACAATCAATATGGAGGCTTGCTTTCTTTTGGTTTTTTATTCTCTATTTTTTTAATGACCAATGGTGTGAATGCTATTTTTGGTGGCTTCGAATATTCCTATCACGTAAAAGAGTTTAGAAACGTTTTTAAAGCCTATTTTGTTTCTTTAGGAGTTTCCTTATTGATGGCACTTTTTTTAATTGCTACCGTAATTTTAATCATTTTATATGAAGTTGCATTGTCTAAAATTGATGAAAATGACTGGTTAAATACAAGCGATTTAAACCTCTTTTACTATGGTAGAGGGTTCTTGTTTTTAGTGATGATTTTTACTGTTGTTTCCTTATTATTTAGATACGGAACAAAGCAAGGAAAGGAAACCAAATTCTTTTCTGCGGGTGCTGTTCTAACAACCGTAGTTTCATTATTTACCTTTTATTTATTCGGAATTTATGTCGTGAAATTTGCACAGTACAACCAGTTGTATGGCTCAATAGGAACGCTATTAATTTTGATGTTATTTGTATGGCTAAACGCAATTATTTTGTTATTGGGTTTCGAGTTAAATGCTTCTTTACATAGTTTAAGAAGACGAAATAAAACATTTACAACTCCCAAAAAATTATAAGTACAGACAAAAAAATAATATTAGTACATCGTTTCTTTAAAATCAGTATTTTAAAAACAAATGTTTTGTGAGATTTTTCAGTTTTAAAAACCTGAAAGATATTGATAACAAAAGGTTTACAAGATTTTTAATCAATGATGTCCAATTAAAATCTCATTACTTTATTTTGTATTTATCTAAAAACTTCAACTATTTTTACAAGCTATAATTTTAGAAAATGATTAAAAAAACAAGAGCAGAAATTACCAAATGTATTTTACATAAAGTAGCCAATAAATACAATAGTGGACAAAATGCGTTTTCAGAAAACCTCATTAAATTTGATCAAGAAACGTATGATTTAATGTTGTCTTTTTTACTAAAACCATTTTTAAATCTAACACAAAGTTACCGATTTTCGCATCACGCAGATGTTCGTTTAAACGAACTTAATAATTATGCTTCGGAAGTTTTTAAAGACGAAAATACCTTTGTTGAATACTCGAAAAATAGTGTAAATCATTTGTATGAACAATCAAATTCAGCACAAATAAAAACGGGCGATGTGATTGTTGTTTTTATAGAAGGAATAGAATATAAAGATGTATTAACAGAAGCCATCGGTATTTTTAAAATTGAAAATAAAGTCGATTTTTTTCAAAGTTATTTAGATGATACTAATAGTTTTGATGTGGTTGTACAACAAGGAATTTCTACCAAAAAAATAGACAAAGGATGTTTAATTTTAAACACTTCTGATGCTGAAGGAACAATTGTTTTTTCTATTGATAATAACAATTATGACGCACAATATTGGATTAAAAACTTTTTGAGTGTACAGCTTGCTGATGATTATAACTCACACACAAAGAACTATTTAGATTTGTGTAAAGAGTTTTCTGACGAAATCATTAAACCCGAATATGGTAAGCAAGAACAAGGAAATTTTTTAGCCAATACAGTAGATTATTTCAAAGAGCACGAATCGGTAGATTATCATGATTTTAAAGATGAAATTTTTGAAGAAGACAAACGCAAAGACTTATTTGACGATTATAAAAAACACTTCGAAACTTTAAATGATGTGCTAATCAGAAATAATTTTGATGTTTCTGGCGTGGTCTTAAAGAAAGAAAAAAGCAAGTTAAAAACCGAAATTAAATTAGACACAAATATCCAGATAAAGTTAGATGTAGATGCGCCAGATGCAGCATCAGAATATATAGAAAGAGGCTATGATGAGGAAAAGAAAATGAAGTATTATAAAGTTTATTTTAATGAAGAGAAATGACCTCTAACTTACTTCCTGTAAATTCAATATAACCCTTTTTATTCCGTTATTCTTTTTTTTAAGTCCATTTTCTCGTGCAATATTCTTGTTATTTCCACATAATTTTTGTTCAAAGTTCTGTAGAATATAATATGACGATTTGATTTCATTCCCAAGAGTTGTTTTGATATTCCCTTGTAGTTTTTCCCTAAATCTGGATTATCAGCAATTTCTTGACAATTGTAAATTAGTTCATCGTAATATTTATCAGCTTGATTTTCCGACCATACCTCAAACGTGTATTCCCAAATCTTCGATAAATCCACAACAGCTTTGTTCGTTAATTTATATTCAGCCATTAGAGTGCTTTTTGGCTTTTAAAGATGCAAGATGTTGTTTTGGGTCAAAATTGTGAGCTATTCCGCTGTCAATTCCTTCTTGAATTGCTTTTTTTAGAGCAATTACTTTACTTTCTTCTTCTTCTAAAAGTCTTAATCCAGCACGTATAACTTCGCTTACGTTTTTAAATCGTCCTTCGCTAATTCTACTTTGTACAAATTGGTCAAAATAATTTCCGAGTGATATTGATGTGTTTTTATTCATTTGAACAGAATTTATTTCAAATATACCAAAAATTGGTATTAAAGCAAAATTTTCTCAAACTCCAAACAACTACTTCTTAAATTTCTCTAAACTCCCACATTAAACTTGTCAATTTTTCCATAGCTACATCCGAGTTAGTCAACATAAGTATTTCTATGGGCTATTGCCAACACGAATACTTAGTTATTAGCTCTCGTTTTTTTCTTTCATTTTTAAGAAATTCAGCGGTGTCATAACTGCTATTTTTGAATTCCTATAATCTTTTATGTTTCGTGTAATAATCACATCTAAACCTTTAATTGTCAATGCAGAAGAGTATTGAATAGAATCTTCAAAATCTCTAAAGTCGTTTTTCAATGCTTGTATCACTTCTTTTTTCGTTGTTCCAATAATTTCAGTCATTTCCGTTAAAGATTCTAAGATTTCAAGAGTTTTTTTATGACCTAAATATTTTCTGACGATATAGTATATATTATTAATACTTAAAGCAGAAATATACAATACAATATTTCCTTTTTCATTCAGTTCAAAAAGTTCACTTGCTGGATTTACGTGCGGTTCTCTATCAGTAAAAAAGTCAATAACTACATCTGAATCTACAAACAATTTAAACGCCATATTTTTTTGATAATTCTTCGGTTAACGTTTTTTTATAATCAAAGTTTTTTTCGATTTTAATGATACCCCTTAGCTTTCTGACTTTAGAGGAAAGTTGCTTTTCTTTAATTATTCTTCTCTTTATAGTTATTAATTTGAAGTAGTTCTCAACCATTTCAGAAAGACTTTGTCCTTTTTCTTTAGCATACACTTTGGCAATTTCAATAACCTCTTTTTCTATAGTCAATGTCAATTTAGTGTTCATAATTATGCTTTTTACAAATGTACGTGTTTGTTTTTGTGTATACAACACGTGTAAAAATGAGAGTTAGCGTTAAATATATGGCAAGTAGGACAGAAAACAAGCGATTATTCTCGGTTAATCCACAAGTCAAATCTTTTGTGTTTCAAACAAAAAAACCAAAACAATTAAGTTTCGGTTTTTTATAATTTGCCTGTAAGTGCTACTTGCTTATTATTTCTTTTTTTTCTGTTGTTTAGTTTGTTGCTCTTGCGCTTGTTTCATTGCTGAATCGATACGTTGTCTAAACTTACTTTTCTTCTTTTCAGGGCGTTTTTTGTTTTCCTCTATTTGCGCATGAATTTTATCTTCATCAATGACATAGTTTTTAATAACTAACATAATTACAATCGTTAATAAGTTAGAAATAAAGTAATACAAACTTAAACTAGATGCATAGTTGTTAAAGAAAAACAACATCATAATTGGGGAGAAGTAAATCATATATTTCATCATTTTACCCATATCTGGCATTCCTTCTTGTGTGGGTGCTTGCATATTTGCTTGCTGACTTTGATTCATTTTCATATAAAAGAAAATAGCTACAGAAGCTAAAATCGGAAATAAACTTACGTGGTTTCCATACCAAGGAATATCAAAAGGCAATGTGAAAATAGTATCATAGGACGATAAATCTGGAGCCCATAAAAAACTTTTTTGACGCAAATCTATATTGGTTGGAAAAAACTTAAATAAGGCAAAGAAAATAGGCATTTGCAATATGGCAGGAATACAACCAGACATCATACTAACTCCTGCTTTACGCTGAATAGCCATGGTTTCTTGTTGGCGTTTCATGGCGTTTTCTTTCCCAGGATATTTCTTATTTAGAGCCGTTAACTCTGGGCGAATTACCTTCATTTTTGCGCTAGACACATAGGATTTATAGACAAGTGGAGACATAAAAATACGAACTACAATGGTCATTAAAATAATAATTAATCCGTAGTTAGACATTAATCCGCTTAACCATCCAAAGATTGGTACAAAAATATATTTGTTAATTCCGCCGAAAATTCCCCAACCTAAATCAACCACTTCTTCTAAGCTTTCTTGATCTGTATAAGATTCTAATATTTTGTAATCTGCTGGTCCGTAATACCAGTTCA
>JBMYWO010000033.1:0-17301 GCA_049607505.1 Polaribacter sp. | reverse complement strand
AAAAAAAATAAATGTATTAAATTATTTTTATAGCTAAACAATATTTCCTGTTAATTTTTTATGTAACCTTATTGCGTAACTATCTGACATTCTTGAAATATAACTACATATTTGCATAATTCTATGGTAGATACTAGATGATTCTGTTTGATATTCTAGCGGTACTAAATTTAACACGAGTGTATTAAAATTAGATGAATTTTCATCAAATTTATTGTTGACAGCAGTTACAAAAACATCCAATAAATCAGCAATAATTTTATAGCCTGCTACTTCTTTTTCTATCACCTCTTTGCTTTTGTATATTTTAGCAACACTTATGTTTATAATGTCGTTAATTTGTGCTTCATAGGTACATTTATCTAATAACGATTTTTCAAACGCTCCTTTTAAAATAGCTTCTTCATTTGCTAAAAAAATAGCTACAGCTTCGTCTATGAGTGAATTTATAGCGATGGCTCTTAAATACCCCGTTCTGTCTTTGGTGTGTTGGAGGGCGTAATATTTTTCTCTATTGATGTTTTTTATCAATTTAGACATATATTCCAAAGCGTATTCTTCCTCAATCAACCCTAAATTAATACCATCTTCAAAATCGATAATGGTATAACAAATATCATCTGCAGCTTCTACTAAATATGCCAAGGGATGACGATAAAAAGAAATGGAATTGTCTGTTGATTTTTTTAATAAATCTAAATCTGAAACTACCTCTAAAAAAGCTTCTCTTTCCGATTGAAAAAAACCATATTTTTTATCTACAACATGGTTTGTGGGTTTCTTTGGCAAACTTTCTTTTGGATATTTTAAAAAAGCACCCAATGTTGCATACGATAATCGTAATCCCCCTGCAATTCCCTCTCTAGATTCGGTCAAAATTTTAAATCCGTTGGCGTTTCCTTCAAAATCTATAAGGTCTTGATATTCTTTGGTAGACAATTTCGCTTTGTATTTTGCGCCATTTCCAGTTCTAAAATATTCGCCAATAGCTTTTTCACCTGAATGTCCAAAAGGCGGATTTCCAATGTCATGTGTTACTGAAGCTGCGGCTACAATAGCACCAAAATCATTAAAGGTATAGCCCAATGTTACTAAATTTGGATGACGCTCTAACAGCACTTTACCAACCTTTCTTCCTAAAGTTCTGCCCACCACAGAAACCTCTAAACTATGTGTTAGCCGTGTGTGTACAAAATCGGTTTCAGAAAGTGGAATTACCTGTGTTTTGTCTTGCAGACTTCTAAATGCTGATGAAAATATAATTCTATCAAAATCTACATCAAAACCCAAACGTGTTTCATCTTGTGCTGTTCTATGGCGTTTTTCGGTATCACCAAATCGTTTTAAAGAGAGGAGTTGTTCCCAGTTCATTAAATAAATGCTTTGTTTTTAATCATTATTTACTACGAATTTAAGAAAATCTTTGATTTCTCAATAAATTGAAACTAGTATTCCCATCCTCTTTTTCTTTCCGTTTTCCCCTTTTTGTTTATCGCTCTGAAAGGGTCTTACGCAAAATCAATCCTTTTAGTGTTTTTAGAAAAACCTTTTTACGGCTAAAAGATTAATTATGAACATATTCTAAAACTGAACATTTAATATTTCTCCACTTAATTGTAACAATTGCAGTTCAATCAATTTTGCATCAAATTTTGCATTGCTAAACGCCGTTTTTGCATTGATAAAGTTTATTTGCGCTTGCCTAAATTCTATAGACGTAATTTGTCCTAATTTATAACGTTCTTTAGTTCTATTAAAATTGTTTTTGGTGGTTAAAACATTCTGTTCTTGTGCCGTTAAAATAAACAATTGATTGTTATAGTTTTCCCAAGTATTTTTCAAATTATTTTCTATGGTCGCTTTTTGTTGCTCCAATAAAATCTGCTGATTTTCTACTGCAATTTTTGCGTTGGCAATTCTAGTTTTTGTATTTCCGCCATCAAATAAATTCCAAGATAAATTTAAGCCCGCATTTAGTCCGTTAGACGTTGATCCCGCTAAAAAAGAGGTTGGCGGATTTTCACTTTTATTCCAACCATAAGAAGTGTTTAAACCTAAAGATGGCAAATAATTTGCTTTGCTTATTTTGATGTTAAACTCGCTAATAGCAATATTTTTTTCGTTCTGTTTTAATACAGTATTATTGGCAATTGTTTTTTGATACAAGTCTTCAAAATTCATCATTTTGTTAAAATCGACTTCGGTTTCAACTTCATAATTTATTTCTTTTTCAACGCCTAAAATAGTATTCAATCCACGTTTTGCATTGCTTAATTGTTGTTTGGAATTGATGAATGTAATGCTATCATTATTAACATCTACCTCTGCATTTAACAAAGCTAATTTTGTAGATTGCCCATATTCATATTGATATTTTGCACGTAGCAATCTTGTTTTAGAAATTGATAAAGCCTCTTTAAAATTAGTCGTATTTTCTGATAACCGTGCTATTTGAAAATACACCGTGAACAATTGTAAATACGTATTTTCTATGGTTTCTTTTGCCTGTAACTCCGTTAAATTATAGGTTTCTTTTAATTGCTGATAATTATACTTTCTGCCCAAGCCATCAAAAATAATGTAGTTTAGATTTACAGATGCGTTGTACGATTTTGTAACTGCGCCATCTATACTTGTAGAGCTTCCGTCTTGACGTGTAATTGTTTGATTGTCTCTTCTATAATTTGCGCCAGAAGAAGCCGAAACTGTTGGCAAAAAACCAGTATTATATATACGGCTATTGTTTTTGGCAACTTCTATATTATTGTTAGCAATTTTAATTCCAAAATTGTTTTCTAAAGTAATTTTTAACGCTTCGTTTTTGGTCAAAATTTCTTGTGAAAATGCACTGAAACCTATCAGCAAAATAAAAAATAATATGCTTTTTTTCTTAAACTTCATCTTCATCAAATTTAGATTCAATAATAGCTCTTTCTACTTCTTCTTTGCTTACTTCTTGGTCTGTTCTCAACCATTTTATATTCACTTTTATAGCATTAGAAATAGACAATAAAAGTGGCAACATAATCAATGTTAAAACAGTTGCAATAGCAATTCCGTAAGAAATAGAAATTGCCATAGGTTTTAAAAATTGAGCTTGCCTACTTCTTTCTAATAGCAAAGGTGCTAAACCTGCAATGGTGGTTAAAGATGTTAGGAAAATTGCTCTAAAACGAGATTGACCCGCAGCTATTAAAGCCTTGTCATATTTCATTCCCTTTTTTAGATAACTGTTAAATTTTCCTATCAACACCAAACCGTCATTGACCATAATTCCAATCAAAGCGATAATCCCTAAAAAGGATAAAATTCCTATTGGAAAATTATGAAAATAATGACCCCAAACTACGCCAATCATACTAAAAGGAATCATAACAATTAGTAAAATTGGCTGACTGTATGAACGGAATGTAAATGCAATTACAATATAAATTAAACCCAAAACAGCCCATCCAACTTTACCCAAAGAATCTGTGGTTTTTTTAGCCTCTCTATTTTGCCCTTCATATAATGGCGAAACGGTTGGATATTTAGACAAAATTTCTGGCATTACATTCGTTTTAATATCGTCTAAAATTTCTGTAGCACTTGCACCTAAATCTTTTAAATCTGCTGTGATTTGAATTTCTCTTTTTCCTTTTAAATGATTAATAGCAATATCGCCTCTTTCTATGCTATAATTTGCAATTTCAGAAAATGGAATTCGTGTTCCATTTGGAGCAACAATGCGCATATCATCTAAATTTTTGATAGACGATCGGTCTTTTTTATCATAGCGCACCCAAACTTTTATTTCATCTTGCCCACGTTGAAAACGTTGTGCTTGAAAACCGAAAAAACCAGCACGTACCTGTGCCATAATGGTTTGTAAATTCAAACCTAATAGATACGCATTGTCTTTTAAAACAATTTTTACTTCTTTAATTCCTGCAGGGTCATTGTCTGAAACATCTTTTAACAACGGATTATTTTCTAAAGCTACCTTTAGTTCTTCTTTGACTGCTTTTAGTTCTTTAATATTATTTCCTAATAAAGAAACCGCAACAGGACTTCCTCCAAAATTACCGCCAGAACCAAAAACTAAACTCTCTATACCATATACTTTTCCTACCTTACTTCTAATAGCATTGGTTATTTCTGGTGATGAAAAATCTCGTAATTCTCCAGGTAATAAATTTACAGTTAGCGTTGCATTCGCACTTCCTGGGCCTACTCTTTTAATGGTGTTTTGTACAACTTGCTGATTGCCTGTTTGTTTTTTTGTATATGCTTTATGTACCAACCAAACTTTTTCTTCTATAAAAGAAATCACAGAATCGGTAACTTTTTCATTGGTTCCTTGTGGCATGTTTAATGTGATTTGAACTCTATCACTTGCTATTCTTGGGAAAAATGAAGTTTTAACAATGCCCCCACCAATAGACATAAAACTAAAAATTAATATTGCAATTGGGATACTAAAAGAGAAGAATTTATTTTCTAATGAAAATTTTAAAAACGGTACATAATAGTTGTCTCTAACGTTGGTTAAAAATTGATCTGCTTTTTTGTTTATTTTGCTGAAAAAAGCATCAATTTTATTCTGCTTTTTTTCTTCGCCATTTTCTAATCGTTTTCTATCTAATGCTTTAGAATGTGCAATATGTGCAGGCAAAATAATTAAGGCTTCAATGAGTGAAACGCTTAATGTCAATAATACAATTGTAGAAACTTCGCCAAAAAAACTTCCTATTCTACCATCTACAAAAAAGAAGGTAGAAAAGGCAATAATGGTGGTTAAAATTGCAGACACAATGGGTGGAATTACTTCTATAGTTCCATCAATAGCAGCTCTAATTTTCGATTTTCCTAAATCGTAATAATGATGATAAATATTTTCGCCAATCACAATTCCGTCATCTACCAAAATACCAATCACTATTATCATTCCAAAAAGTGATAATACATTGATGGTTACATTAAATTGTGCTG
Organism: Polaribacter sp.; assembly: GCA_049607505.1. Classification (GTDB taxonomy): domain Bacteria; phylum Bacteroidota; class Bacteroidia; order Flavobacteriales; family Flavobacteriaceae; genus Polaribacter. Next base: position 12,330 of record JBMYWO010000033.1, on the reverse strand, counting down.
CAAAAATGAACATTCCAAAGAATGCAATTGGCAAGCCAAAAGCTACCCAAATTGCCAAACGTAAGTTTAAAAACAAGGCTAAAAAGAAGAGTACTAAAAGAATACCTACAATACCATTTTCTATTAATAAATTGGTTCTTCCTTCTAACGTAATACTTCTATCACTGGTAACATTTAGTTGTACATTTTGCTGTTTTTGATTGTATTCATAAATGTATTCTCTAATTTTTTCTGCGGATGAAATTAAGTCTTCATTGTTGGTATTGCTCACGGTAATGTCTATCGCTAAATTGCCATTATAATAAAGTCTATCTGGGTTTTCTGACCAAGTATCTCTCACTTCAGCAACATCTTTTAGGCGAATAATAGTTCCGTTTGTTTCTGTTCTAACAATTAAACTTTGAAGTTCAATTCCGTAATAAGAACGGTTACTTGCTCTAATTAAATAATCTTCTTCAATGGTTTTTATATTTCCTCCCGTGATTAATAGATTGGAATTTCTAATGGCATTTGCCACTTCCGTGAAAGACATATTATAAGCACGTAAATCGTTTTCACGAACCGCAATTTCTATTTCTTCATCTGGATAACCGGAAATTTGTACTTGAGAGATTCCTTCAATTCCACGAATATCATTCTCTACATTCCGTGCATATTGTTTTAATGCTTTTAGTGAAACATTTTCTCCACTAACCGTAAAACTTATGGTGGGTCGTATGCTCTCAACCTTTGCAATGACAGGCGGTTCCATTCCAGATGGAAAAGACGGAACTCTATCAACAGCATTTTTTACGTCCGATAAAACAACATCTATATTTTTACCTTTTTCTACCTCTACATTTACACTTGCCGAATTTTCTCTAGAAACAGACGTTACTCTTTCTACACCAACAATTCCTTTTAAATTGTCTTCAATTTTTAGTACAACCCCTTCTTCAATTTCTGCTGGTGAAGCTCCAGGATATACCAAACTAATTCGTATTAATTGCGAATCTACCAAAGGAAAAAAAGACGATTTCATATTGAATGCGCCCACCAAACCAAATGCTATAAACGCAAGAATCATCACATTTACAGCAACAGGGTATTTTATAAAATAGGTAATTATTTTTTTCATTGTATGCTGAATTTAATTCAGTATCTTTTTTTTGTGAAATTTTATTTCAATTTCTTTTTGTCGCCAAAATAATCTTTTGCCGAAAGTTTATTTACTACTTTCTTTCCTGTTTTTTCTTCAATTTCTTTTCGTGTATTTCCTGCAATAGTTCCTCCTTGTTTTGCAATTCGTTTATTTTCAGTAAACGTTTTTGGCTTCTTTTCTTTGCTTATTTCTGTGGTTGTGGCTTCTGCAAGCATATTTAAAACTAGCTCTAAATTAGACATATTGTCTCGCAAATTTTCCTTTTTTAATCCTTTTAGTTTTTTATAATTTTTAACATCAAAACCACTCCAACCTTTGGTTATTTCATTGGTCAATATTGCATATTCTATTCCTTTTTCTACACCTCTAGTTTCCCATTCGTCTGTCAATTCTTTACGAACCTCTATACTTTTTAGTCGTTGATTTATCCACGCTGTGCTGTAGCCTTTTTTAAGATAGGTTTCCATTAATCTTTCAAAACCTATTTCTGGGTCTTCTATTTCGTCAATACGTTCATTGGCCACTTTAGCAATCCATAATTTAAAAGGTTCTGCTTTGGGTGAAGGAATTGACTGAATTAAACGAAATAATTGTTCGGTATCTGCTACATCTGTTTTATAAAATTTACCATCTGAAGATTTCATTTTCAGTTGTCCCATATCTTGGGACAACTGGCTTCCTTCATCCTTTAGTTTTGTTTTTAAAGCATTCCAATACTTTCTTGGTCTTGGGCTTTCTGTCAAAATAGCGATTACATCTATAATAGAAAAATACCATTTTTCTTGATCTTCATCCCAATGTGTACGTACCTGTTTTTGCTCAAATAATTTTATGGCTTGTTCTTTTTTCATATATATGCTAATTTAGTTCAGTGTTTTTAATATACTGCTATTCAATATCCTTAAGTGTATTTCTATCAATTTTTCCATCTATAGCTAACATTGGAAGTAGGGTACAAATTGTACCCCAGTTGTTTTGCAACTCACTATCTCGAGATCGCATTTTTTTATATACTGTTTTACATCTTTGCTTTCTGATAGTATTTGTACAACATCCTGAACAGAAAAATACCATTTTTCTTGATCTTCATCCCAATGTGTACGTACCTGTTGTTGCTCAAATAATTTTATGGCTTGTTCTTTTTTCATAATTTTTATTTTTAATTATTCCTTTAAATGTTCCAAGAAGTGGTTTTATTCAACTTGTATTTTGAATTGTCCCAAAACTTGGGACAATTCACTTTTTTCTACAAACTAATTTTAAACCGTGAAGATTTGTCACGATTTTACTTCTTTTTATCAATCTTAACAATCATTCCGTCAAACGCTCCTGGCAAGGTTTGTGTTAAGATTTTAGCATTGTTTTCTAAACCTTTAATGACTACTGTTTCTGCTCCAAAATAAACAGGATGTATGGTTGTTAAACTTAAAACACTATCATTTTTAACCGTATAAACTGCATCATTATCTACCAATAATTTTCTTGGAATTTCAATAGCATCCGATTCTGATTTTGCCACCAAATTAGCTTCCAAAAACAATCCTTCTTTTAAGTCTTTGTGAGCAACATCTATATATGCTTTTATGGTTTGTGAAACTTGATCTACTTTTCCGTTGACACGAACTATTTTTCCAGTATAATTTTTTGTTTTTTCTAAATTAGAAAGCTCTACAATATTGCCAACTTTTAACAAATCTGCATACCCTGAATTGATAGCAACTTCCATTTCATACACTCTTGGATCTATAAATTCACCTAACTTTTGACCCGCTCTAACTAGACTTCCAGAACTTACTAATGCTTCCGTTAAAATTCCAGAAAAAGGTGCTTTTATTTGATGTTTTGCCAAACGAACTTCTACGTTTTTTATGTTGTAATACGCTGTTAAAATTCCACGACCAGAAATAAAATATTTTTCTTTATCTGATGAAAATTTAGGAAGTTTAGGCGTGGATTTCTTCATCGTAAAACCTTGCAAATAACGTTCCCATTTTTTAAAATCTGAAGGATAATCTAATCGTAAATCTGGTAAAACCGAAGTAATTAAATTAAACAAATTACTTTTTTGAGATTGAATACTTGCATAAAATTCATCGCTATTTATGCTTAATAAAGTTTCTCCTTTATAATAATTTGTCCCCGCTTTAAATAGTTTTTTAGACGGTTTTAAAACACCTTGAACTTCAGAAAATAATTCTATTTTATTCTTTGCGGTTAAGTTTCCGCTTGCGGACAAAATAATAGGAATATCTTTGTTGACAACATTTTCTACAAAAACTGTTTTTATTTGTTTTTTAAATTTTGGCTTCGGTTTTTGATTTTTATCAATTAAATATTGCCCTAAAAGATAAGCACCTACAATGACCAAAACACCTAAAATAGCTAGAATTATTTTTCTCATAATTAGTTCGTTGATTTTTTCTTGACTGGCATCAAGACACTTTTTTAAAAGTTACTACAAAGATACTTTTTAGTGAGAAGTTATTTTAAATAGTTTAAAAGTTACTTTGTTAAAGAAACGTTATAATTCGTTATTTTGAAAAGAATTTTTAGCATCTTTATAACTTCTAATATATAAGATGTCTAATTTAATCTGTTGTACCAATACAAACAATGCTATTTTCTTTTCTTCTGTGGATGAAATTCCGCAAGAAATATGGAAAGAATTAAATTGCTCCAAGAACATTTATTTTCATCCTGATTTTTTAATTTCTTTAGAAAAAAGCAATCCAGAACTTCATTTTTCGTATATCGTTTTGCTAGATGACGACAAAAAACCAATTGCTTTTGCAAGCATTCAAGTAGTAGATTTTTTTATCGATTCCATCAAAAACGATTTAGAATTTTTAATTAAAAAAATTAAAAATATTGCCAGAAAAATAGGCATTCTTCCCAATAAAAAACCGTTTAAAATTTTGATTTGCGGAAACACATTTGTGAGTGGCGAACATGGAATTTTTATCAAAGAAAATCAAAATAAAAAAATTATTATCAAAGAATTAGCAAAGGCTATTCTTCATTTTGTAAAAGAAGATATTGTCCTAAAAAAAGAGGTAACTATTTTCCTACTTAAAGACTTCATAAACAGCTCTCTTTTTATTACCGATGAGTTAAAAGATTACAACTATCACCCTTTTCTCGTAGAACCCAATATGGTTTTACATTTGAATAAAAATTGGCAAAATCTTGATGATTATCTAGCATCAATGAAAACGAAATTTAGAGTAAAAGCCAAAAAAGCCTTTCAACGAAGTGCGGATGTAAAAATTGAAAATGTTACTTTAAAAAACATGGAAAGTCAGTTGCCAAAAATGACTTCATTGTATAAAAAAGTAGCTTCAAAAGCTGATTTCAATTTGGGTAATTTCAATTTAGAAACTTATAGAGATTTAAAAGAAAAGTTAGGCGATAACTATATTTTAAAAACCTATTTTTTAGATGAAAAAATTGTCGGTTTTATTTCTGGTGTTATCAATAAAAATTCTTTAGATGCTCATTTTGTTGGTATTGACTATCAACTCAATAGAGAGTTTGCTATCTATCAAAGAATGCTCTACGATTATATAGAAATTGCCATTGAAAAGAAGTTAGAGAAAATTAATTTTGGAAGAACCGCTAGTGAAATTAAAAGTTCTGTGGGTGCAATTCCAGAAGATTTAACCATGTATTTAAGACATAAAAAAAGTATTACAAATAAAATTTTAAAACTATTTTTACAGCGTATACAGCCTACACCTTTTCAACAAAAATTTCCTTTTAAAGCTACAAAAAATCAATGAAAACCAGTAAAGAATTAATAGACTTATTGCATCTAAAAAACTTGGGAAACAACACGTTTAGCGGACATAGTTATACCATAGGAAGCCCTCATGTTTTTGGCGGACAGGTTTTGGCACAAGCGGTAAATGCGGCACATAGAACCATTCCTAAAAATCGGTTTTTACATTCGTTGCATTCTTATTTTTTAGAAGCAGGAAATTTAACAATTCCTATCCATTATCAAGTGGCAGAAATGCGAGATGGTGGTAGTTTTTCTACTAGAAGAGTTACTGCTAGTCAAAACGGTAAAACCATTTTTATTTTAGCGGCTTCATTTCATCAAAAAGAAGAAGGTTTTGAACATCAAGCAGAAATGGACACACATATAAAACAGCCTGAAGAATTATTAAATTGGGATGGAATGTTAGGGAAATTTGGCGATTATTTACCCGCTTCTACTAAAGCCTTTTTAAGTGTAGAAAGACCCATTGAGTTTAAACCCACAAGAATTCCTAATCCTTTAGAGAAAAAGGATTTGCCTGCAAATGAGCAAGTTTGGTTTCGTTTAAAAGGTGAAAAACAAGATTTAGAGTATAGAACCAAACAAGAAATTCTTACCTATATTTCTGATTATAATGTATTAAATGCTGCTTTTAATCCAAATGCAAGTACCTATAATTTTGGAAATACACAAACCGCAAGTTTAGACCATTCGATGTGGTTTTTTAGAGATTTTAATTTTGATGATTGGATGCTTTTTTCTGCAGAATCTCCAAATGTTTTTGGTGCAAAAGGTTTGGTAAAAGGAAATATATTTACTAGAGAAGGAAAATTGGTTGCTTCGTTTGCACAAGAAGGACTGATGAGACCGAAGAAAGAGTAATTTTAGTAACTCACAAAAAACTTACTTAAGTGGCAATAGAGATATAAATTCTTAAAATGTTGATTTACAAAAAATTAAAATGTCAGTATATAAACACAACTTTTCAGTTTTCAGTTAAAAATCTTTGTGCGTTTAGCAAGAACTTATAAAAACGACAAAATGTTACGCATCTCATTTTAAAGAGTTTTCTTTTTATTAAAATTACTCCTTATCTTTGCCTTATGAATACATTTTTTTTATTTATCAGCGGTCAAGAAATTTTTGTGATTATGATTATTGTTGTCATGGTTTTTGGTGCTGATAAAATTCCAGAAATTGCAAAAGGTTTAGGCAAAGGAATGCGTCAAGTAAAAGATGCTACAAACGATATTAAAAAAGACATTAAAGAAAGTGCCGAAAACCATTCAATAGATACAGATATTGTTAAAGACATTAATAAAGAAGTTACGGATGTAAAAGGAAATATTGATGATTTAACGGGACCTATAAAACGTAATTTGTAGGATTTTAAAATTTTCAATACAATTTAAAAAAAATCGTTTAATACCTGTTTTTCAGTGCTTTATTAATTACTTCTACGCCTAGCTTTTTGCCATTTTTGTTTCATTTTTTAAAACTATATGTATTCAAAATATTGTTATTGTGTTTGGTAATATATGTCTCTCTAGCCGTCTTGTTTGTCTTCCTGAAAGGGACTTATGTACTGTTGGCTGGCTTTGTGTAAGACCCTTTCAGGGAGACAAACAGAATGGAAAAAGGAAGTTTTAAATGGGGTTACCTATTACAAACTAAATAAACCAACCTATTATTGTAAAACGTAACGATGAACTTATGTGGTCAAAAAATTAATTTAAGAGCTTTAGAACCCGAAGATTTATCTTTTTTATATGAAATAGAAAACAACGAATCGTTTTGGGAAGTAAGTAATACACAAACTCCATTTTCAAAATTTTTATTAAAACAGTATCTAGAAAATGCACATTTAGATATTTATGAAGCAAAGCAATTGCGCTTGGTTATTGAAGAATTATCTTCAAAAAAAGCAGTTGGAATGATTGATTTATTTGATTTTAAGCCACAGCACCATCGTGCGGGTGTTGGCATTTTAATTCAACCAAAATTTCAAGGCAAAGGATTTGCTTCTGAAGCTTTATCGCTTTTAATACAGTATTGTTTTACGCATTTAAACTTGCATCAATTGTATGCAAATATAACTTCGGACAATACAACAAGTTTACAGTTATTTAGCAAACATCAATTTATAAAAGTAGGAACTAAAAAAAGTTGGATATTCTCTGAAGGAAATTATAAAGACGAAATATTATATCAATTAATCAATGAATAAAAAAAGCATCATCATTGCTATTATTTTAGCAGTTAGCGGAATTTTCGGTTTCAATTATTATCAAAAAATATTTGCACAAAGTGTTATTAAAGACGGAGTAATTTTTATTAAATCTAATGATGATATCTATGAGGTACAACGAGCATTAACACCTTTTATAAAAAACATTGACGATTTTAGCTTCGTAGCACAAAAGAAAAACTACAACAAGCCAAAGGGCGGAAAATATATGTTGAAAGAAGGGATGTCTAACAATACTATTGTAAATCTTTTACGAGGCGGAAATCAAACTCCTGTAAAAGTTTCTTTTAACAATCAAGATACTTTAGAAAAATTGGCGGGTAGAATTGCACAACAGATTGAACCTGATTCAATTTCACTTTTAAAAGCGATAAAAGATTCCTCTTTTTTAGCAGAAAATAAGTTTACCAATACTTCTGTTTTAGGAATGTATTTGCCTAACAGCTATGAATTTTATTGGAATACATCTGCTGAAAATTTTAGAAATAAAATGTTTAGAGAATACAATCGATTTTGGAATGAAAATCGTTTAAACAAAGCTAAAAAATTAAATCTATCTAAAAAACAAGTGATTGCGTTGGCTTCTATTGTTCAAAAAGAAACGGCAAGAATTTCTGAACGACCCATTGTAGCAGGACTCTATTTGAACAGGTATAAAAAAGGATGGCCATTGCAAGCAGACCCAACAATTATTTATATCTTAAAACAGCAAAACGGTCAAGACTTTGTGGTAAAAAGAGTGCTTAATAAAGATTTAGAAATTAAATCGCCATACAATACTTATATAAACAAGGGACTGCCTCCTACTTTAATTGCAATGCCAGATATATCTTCTATAGATGCGGTTTTAAATCCGTCTGCCCACGATTATTTTTATATGTGTGCTAGTGTTGATAAAATTGGGTATCACGAATTTGCAAAAACCTTGGCGCAACACAATAGAAACGCAGTAAAATATCAACGTTGGGTGGATTTACAAGGAATAAATAGATAAATATTTTGAGTATAATTGCTCTCTTTTTGTAAAATTAAATTCATTAATTTTTTTGTTATTTTATTAATAATCTTGTAAAAAACTTAATTTATCTATTCGAATTTGACAGAAAAAAATCACTTAAATTTTATTATTTTTAATTTTATAATATTTTAACATATTGATTATCAGGATACTCAAAATATGTAGTAATTTTGCAGGTGCTAAACAGAAATAACTACATATCAAAAAGTTTTTAATCATCAGTAGTGTGTGTGTATTATTTATCAATACAACTTCTATTGACACCCCAAGCACAAATAAAAAGAAAACTTTTCCAAAACCTATAGGTTATAATGTTCCTTTTTTGCAAAAAGATTTTATTGGTTTTAAGGAAGCTTTGGCTTTTAAAGAATCTCAAGGAAATTATAATGCAGTAAATACTTTGGGTTATTTAGGAAAATACCAATTTGGGAAAAGCACTTTACAACGTTTCAGAATTTACAATACGAAAAGGTTTTTGAATAATCCAGCATTGCAGGAAAAAGCTTTTGTCGCTCTATGTAAAGTAAATAAATGGATTTTAAGAAAAGACATTAAACGGTCTGTAGGAAAAACTATTCGTGGAATTAAGATTACTGAATCTGGTATTTTGGCAGCAGCTCATTTAGGTGGTGCAGGAAATGTAAAAAAATTCCTCAGAACTAATGGTAGAGAAAGTTTTTACGATGCTTACGGATCTAGTATAAAATGGTATTTAAAAAAATTTGGGGGTTATGATGTTTCATCAATTATAGCAGACGGTAAAGCTAGCGTCTAAATTATTTCTGAATAACAAAAATAGTGGGTTTTTTGTGTAAATCAATTTTTTGATGCTTCCATCCTTCTACCGAAAATGTTTTTATATATTCCGTTGGCAAGCTAATATCTGTGGCAATACATAATGCAGTTGTTGGTGTTAGTGTGCTTTTTAAATCGGCAAACATTTTTTCATTTCTATAAGGAGTTTCCATAAAAATTTGTGCCTGATTTTTATTTTTAGATAACTTTTCTAATTCTTTTATAGCTCTTTTTCTTTCCTCTTTGTCAATAGGTAAATACCCGTTAAAAGCAAAATTCTGCCCATTCATTCCAGAACTCATCATTGCCATCAAAATAGAGGAAGGTCCTACTAATGGAACTACTTGAATTCCGTTTTCGTGCGCCAATTTTACCATATTAGCTCCTGGATCTGCTATGGCAGGCACGCCAGCTTCTGACAACAAACCAACACTAATTCCTTGTTTGCAAACATCTAAATATTTTCTAGTTTCTAGTTCTTCAGCATATTTATCTAATAGCATAATATGTAATGAAGATTGCGATTTTTTTGCGGATATTTTTTTGATAAACCGTCGTGCAGATTTTTCATTTTCAACAATAAAATAATTGACCTCTTCAATTATTTTTTTTACTGATAATGGCATTACTTCCAAAGGTTCAGTATCGCCTAAAGTGGTCGGAATCAAGTAGAGTTTACCCGTCATCTTTTAGGTTTTTTGCAATAATTTCACAAGCCTCATCTAACATATTATATACGTTTTCAAAACCTTGATTTCCTCCATAATAAGGATCGGGAACATTTTGATTTTTAGTAGGATGTATTTCATTTAAAATCATTTTTACTTTTTTAGCATCATCCTTATTTCTAGATAACGCCAAAATATTCTGATAATTACTTTCATCCATCGCATAGATTACATCAAATACGTCAAAATCTTGTATAGTAAATTTTCTTGCTCTCTGGTGGGTAATGTCTATTCCGTGTTTTTTAGCAACTTCAATAGAACGTTTGTCTGGTAAATTTCCTATATGATATGCGGCTGTTCCTGCTGAATCTACAAAAACTTCTAAAGAAATTTTAGATTGCAAGATGCCTTCTGCCAATGGGGAACGACAAATATTGCCCAAACAAACCATCAGTATTTTTTTCACGAAAGTATTTTTAGGAACTCTTTGTAAGAGTTTACGTTGAGAAGAATTAAAACGTTAGCTTTTTAGTTAAATCATCTACATATTTTCTAAATTGCTTGTCTGTTTCAGTCAAATTATCTACTGTTTTACAAGCGTGTAAAACAGTGGCGTGGTCTCTTTGACCTATTTGATTTCCAATGCTTGCCAAGGATGTTTTGGTTAATCTCTTGGCAAAGAACATAGCCAATTGGCGTGCTTGCACAATGTGGCGTTTGCGAGTTTTAGATTGCAAAGTAGCCACATCCATATCAAAATATTTAGAAACTTCTTTCTGAATATAATCTATAGAAACCTCTTTCTTGGTGTTTTTTACAAACTTATCTACAATCTGTTTTGCTAATTCTAGCGAGTATTCTCTTCTATTAAAAGATGCTTGTGCAATCATAGAAATAATGACACCTTCTAATTCTCTCACATTAGATTTGATGTTTTTTGCAATATATTCTACAATGTCATCAGGCATTTCTACACCATCTCTATACAATTTATTTTCTAAAATAGAAATTCTAGTTTCATAATCTGGTGCTTGTAATTCGGCAGATAATCCCCATTTAAAACGAGATAACAAACGTTGTTCTATATCTTGCATATCCACAGGAGCCTTGTCTGAAGTTAAAATAACCTGTTTCCCATTTTGATGTAAGTGATTGAATATGTGGAAGAAAACATCTTGTGTACCTGCTTTGCCCGATAAAAATTGCACATCATCAATAATTAAAATATCTATCATTTGATAGAAATGAATAAAATCATTTCTTGTGTTCGATTTTACTGAATCTATAAATTGTTGTGTAAATTTTTCTGAAGAAATATACAGCACTGTTTTGTCAGGATATTTGTCTTTAATATCAACGCCTATGGCATGTGCCAAATGCGTTTTTCCCAGACCAACTCCTCCATAAATTAATAGCGGATTAAAAGAAGTTCCTCCGGGTTTATTAGCAACTGCCATACCCGCAGAACGTGCTAATCGATTAGAGTCTCCTTCTACAAAGTTCAGAAAATTATAGTTAGGATTTAATTGTGACTCTATTTTTACTTTCTGTAATCCTGGAATTATAAACGGGTTTCTTAATTCTCTTTTAGAATTTAACGGAAAGGTTAGCTTTTGAGGTTTTAGAGGATCTCTATTGGAACTAGGAATTTTTACTATTTGAGGTCTATTACTGCTATACGTATTTTCCATACGCACATCGTAAATTAGTTTTGCGTTACTGCCTAATTGTTTGACTAGCGCAACTCGTAATAATTTTATATAATGCTCTTCTAACCATTCGTAAAAAAATTTGCTTGGTACTTGAATGGTTAATACTTCTCCTGCTAATTTAACTGGTTTAATGGGCTCAAACCAAGTCTTGTACGCTTGTGGTTTTATGTTGTCTTTTATAAAAGACAAGCATTCCTTCCAAACTGAATCAGCAGTTATAGTCATTCTATTTTAGCGGTAATTATTTTGAGTTAATATATTGGTTTAAGTCTTTTTCTTAAGCCATACAAAAGTGTGAATAAATTTTAGCATAAAAAAATCATTTTGCTATTGATTATTAATTATTTTTTACGTAAAATGCTATTTTAATTATTGTTTAACGATTTTGAAAAAATTCTCTACAAAAGTCAGAATTCGATATTCTGAAACCGACCAAATGGGCGTCGTTTATCATGGAAATTATGCTCAATTTTTTGAACTAGGACGAACGGAATGGTTGCGTTCTCTAGGAGTTACTTACAAAGATATGGAAAATAGCGGAATACAATTACCCGTAATTTCTATGACTTCTCATTTTAAAAAACCTGCATTGTATGATGATTTATTAACCATACATACTTTTTTAAAGAAAAAACCAACAGTTAAAATAGAGTTTGATTATGAAATTATAAATCAGCATAACGAATTGATTTGCACAGGAAATACAGTTTTAGCTTTTATGGATGTACAAAGAAAGAAACCTACTCGCTGTCCAGGTTATTTATTGGAAAAAATGCAAAACTTTGAATCTTAATCTAAAAAATCCTTACGTCTAGAATGAGTATTAACAACATACAAAAACAAACTAAAGGAAACTCAATAAAAGACACAAGTTGGATTGAAAGAGCAATGTTTCTTTAAAGAAAACCAAGGTTGGTAGATGTCCTCTCATATCTATTAGTTTACACAAAGTTTAATTTTTGAACCCTTTTGTTAATAACCTTATTTT
>JBMYWO010000032.1:0-17519 GCA_049607505.1 Polaribacter sp. | reverse complement strand
GAAAATATGGGTTCTCATTTATTAGCTGTTTTCCAAGGAGTAGATGCCACAGTTCTACCTGGTATTACAGATTATAATTGGATGCAACTAATATCCGAAGTAGGAACGGATTTAAGTAAATGGAAAACAGAGAAACATTTTACCTCTTGGTTAGGATTAGCACCAAAACAGCATAATTCAGGAAAAAGAAATCGAAATTATAAAGTAAAAGGAACTCCAAAAGCAGGAGTTATCTTTAAACAAGCAGCAGTAGGTTTGTTAAACAGTAAACATATTGCATTAGGAGCATTTGGCAGAAAGATACGCTCTAAAAAAGGAGGATTGGTAGCTATAAAAGCAGTCGCAAGAAAATTAGCAGAACTGTATTGGAAATTATTTGTCAAAGGATTGGAATATGTAGAAAATGGAATACAAAAATATCAAGAAAAAATGATAGCAAATAAGAAACGTTCAGTAGCTAGAATGGCAAAAGAATTAGGGTTAGAGGTAATTGTAGCTGATTTATAATCTATTAAAAAACAAATAGTTATAAAACACGTCAATGGTAGTTTGATGACAGGAATTGATCCAAAAAACATCATTTATACCCCAAATGGTGTTTCATTAAAAGAAATTGAAGATGTAGCAAAACTAGGGGTACAAATTAATATTGACAATCTTTCTATTTTAGAATTGTTTGGGCAAAAACATCCAGAAATCCCTGTTTGTGTGCGTATCAATCCGCATATTATGGCAGGCGGAAATTCTAAGATTTCAACTGGACATATAGACTCTAAATTTGGAATTTCTTTTCACCAAGTTCCTCATATAAAACGTGTTGTGAAAAATACGGGCATGAATATTAACGGAATTCACATGCACACAGGTTCTGATATTTTAGATATTGATACTTTTTTGCGTGCCACAGAAATCTTGTTTGATGTTGCAAAACAATTTAACAATATTGATTTTATTGATTTTGGAAGTGGCTTTAAAGTGCCTTATAAAGAAGGTGATATTTCTACAGATATTGAACAATTAGGCATTCAACTTTCTAAACGATTTAATGAGTTTTGTACTGAGTATGGAAAAGACATTACCTTAATGTTTGAACCAGGTAAGTTTTTAGTGAGTGAAGCGGGTGTTTTTCTTACCAAAGTAAATGTGGTAAAACAAACAACTTCTACGGTTTTTGCAGGAATAGACAGTGGTTTTAATCATTTTATAAGACCTATGATGTATGATGCTTATCATCACATTACCAATATTTCCAATCCCAAAGGGCGTGATAGATACTATTCTGTGGTGGGGTATATTTGCGAAACCGATACTTTTGCTTCTAACAGAAGAATTGCAGAGATCTCTGAAGAAGATATTTTATGTTTCCAAAATGCAGGTGCTTATTGTTTTTCTATGGCATCAAATTATAATTCTAGATATTTGCCTGCTGAAGTGATGTTGTATAAAGGGAAAGATTATTTGATTAGAAAAAGACAAATTTTTCAAGATATTGTAAACAACCAAGAAACTGTAAATTTTTCTATCCTTAAAAACAAATAGGTTTAAGAATTTTAAACCTATACTGAGCTTTATTCACTAATAATAAGTGAAAATATTTACATGTCAAACTTTTCATATAATACTTATAAACAGTTATTTAAATCTATGTAATGAAATTTATTTTCGGCTTTTAAGGTTTAATAATATCTCAACTTTTTTTTATACCAAAAAAATAATTATTTTTATACACTTATAAAATTATTTTTTTAGTGAAAAAAATAGATATAATTTTAAAATCCTCTATGAAAAAAATTGTAATTACCTCAATATTTTTTTTAACTGTTTCATTATTTTCTCAAAATAAAAAACAAACAAATCTTGGAAGTATTTTAGGAAAAGTAATTGATAGCAAAACGAAGCAACCTTTACCTTTTGTAAATATTTTTTGTAAGAGCAAAAAAAGTGGTATTGTTTCTGGCGGGATATCCAATGATAAAGGATTATTTTTTGTCAAAAATATAGCTTTAGATTCTATTTCAATTAATGTTCAATCTATTGGTTATAAGACAATTATAAAAAAAGTTGTTTTAACGAAGGGGAATAAGAATATAAATTTAGGCACGCTGTTTTTGATTGAAGAGACTACCAATTTGGATGAAGTTGTCATACAATCGGAAACCTCTATGATAACACAAAAAATTGATAGAAAAGTGATTCGCGTTGACAAAGATTTGGCTTCCGCAGGCACAAATTCTTTACAGATGTTAGAAAATATTCCTTCTGTCAATGTAGATTATCTATCGGGTACAGTTAGTTTACGAGGTAGTAATGCTCGTGTTTTGGTTGATGGAAAGCCTTCTAATTTATCTATCGCCGAATTGTTAAAACAGATACCTTCTTCTTCAGTAAAAACCGTAGAATTAATTACTAATCCGTCGGCGAAATACAATCCAGAAGGAATAGGCGGATTTATTAATATTATTCTTAAAAAAAATACAACCATTGGTTTTAATGGCTCTTTATCTCTTGGGGTTCAGCATAGTATAAACTCACGACCAGCAGCTTCTCTAGATATGAATTATAGAGTCGGAAAAATAAATCTTTATGGAAATCTTAGCAACGATTCAGGAAAATATGAAACCCATGCTTTTTTAGATAGAACTGACAAAGACTTATCACAAACCATAGATTATACAGACAATAGAAGAACTTCTAATTATATAAAAGTTGGAGTAGATTATTATGTTGACAAAAAAAACACATTCTCTTTTTACACAACACAAGCTCTTGCCGATATAGATTTTTCAGTTGATACAAAAGCGATAGAAAATTCAAACTTAGTCTTTAATGCGCTAAATTTATCTGTCTCTAAATTTAAGGAGCAATCGTATAATGCAGATTATAAACTAGATTTAGACAATGAAGGGGGAAATGTTGAGTTAGAAATAAACTATTCCAAAAGTGCAAACCCGCAAAATGATTTTAATAATGAGTTGGTAGATCCATCATCAAATATCTACAATTATACCAATACTATTGTGAATAATAATTCTATTTTATTGTTCAATTTAGATTATACAAAACCTATAAAAGAGGGTAATTTAGAGTTGGGATTTGAGTCAAGAATTGAAAAAACGTTTAATAGTATTCTTACAAATCAAGAAATAGAAACTGGCGGAAATCCACCTACAATGCCAAAGGGAAATACAACATTTCATTATGATAGAGAAATATATTCAGCCTATATAAATTATAGCAAAGAAATAGAAGAAATATCCTTACAAGCTGGTGTGCGTTTTGAAGATTTCTTTGTAAAAGGATTGTTCTCAAATACAGAACAGACGAATATAGAACCCTATTCCGATACTATTTTTAGCATCTATCCATCAGCTTTTTTAATGTATTATTTATCAGAAACGGATGAGTTTCAAATTGGTTATAGCAAAAGAGTGGATAGACCAGGAATTGACCAAGTTACTCCAATTCAAGAATGGACTTCGCCACTAACAATTTCTATAGGAAATAGAACTTTACGACCGCAGTTTACAAATTCTTTAGAGGTAAATTATTCAAAAAGGTTAAAAAAAGGGAACATTACATTCGGAGTTTTTTATAGAAAAACCTCTGATAAAATTGGTAGAACGATTAATAAAGACCCTCTAAATCCTGATAGGCAACTCCTTTCTTTTGTAAATTATGATAGTGCAAAAGACTATGGTGTAGAGTTTTCTTCAAGTTATAAACTAAACAAATGGTGGACAATTAGACCAAGTTCTAATCTGTATGTTCAAGATAGTGAAGGGCTTATAAATAACGTTAGAGAAACTATAAAAAACACATTCTTTACAGCACGAGTCAGAAATAGTTTTAAAGCTTCAAAAAAATTGCGTTTTCAATTATCAGGTTCTTATAGAGGAAGAGACGAAAGTGTTCAGTTTAAAATGAAACCTCTTTTCTTGGTAAATGCTTCTGCAAGGTTATCCGTTTTAGAAGGTAAAGGTTCTTTAAGTTTACGAGGAACAGATATTTTTGATGGTTATAAATTAAATTTCAGTAGTACAAATCCGTTTCCACAAACAGGATATTATACTTTAGAAAACAATTCTATTTATCTAGGGTTTTCTTATAATTTTGGAAGTGGGAAAAATAGGGAACGTGATAGAAAATATAGAGAAAACAATGAAACCGAAGGAAGCGGTGGGGTGTTGTAAGATTTTAGTAATACAAAACCTTTTATACAAAAAAAATCCTGAACATTTAATATTCAGGATTTTTTCATTTCTTATTGTTCTAATTGTCTAATCTGCTAGAATAATTGCTTTGTTATCATTTAATTCTAAAGTTCCAGAATGTATAGAAAAACTCATTTTACCGTCTTCAGTTTTTGTGAATTTACTTTTATATTTTTCATCCACTTCAAAATTTGATGACTCAATTTTAATAGCTCCTTCTTTTAAAATAGACACTATGGGTGCGTGATTATTCAACATTTGAAATTCGCCATTTACCCCAGGAACTAAAATAGATTTAACTTCTGATGAGAATAAAATGGCTTCTGGTGTTACAATTTCTAAAAACATATTTTTAAGTATTCAGTGTCAGTATTCAGTTTACAGTCGCAGTATTCAGTAACTGCAAACTGAATACTGCGACTGTAAACTAATTTTACGCCTCGGCTAACATTTTCTCTCCAGCGTCAATGGCATCTTGAATGGATCCTCGTAAATTAAAAGCCGCTTCTGGATATTTATCTAACTCACCATCCATAATCATATTAAATCCTTTAATGGTATCTTTAATATCCACTAAAACACCTGGTATTCCAGTAAATTGTTCTGCCACATGAAAAGGTTGTGATAGGAAACGTTGTACACGTCTTGCTCTATGCACTACTAATTTATCTTCTTCAGATAATTCTTCCATCCCTAAAATGGCAATAATATCTTGAAGTTCTTTATAACGTTGTAATAATTCTTTTACCGCAGTTGCTGTATTATAATGCTCATCGCCTAAAACATCAGCAGTCAAAATTCTTGACGTAGAATCTAATGGATCTACTGCGGGATAAATACCTAATTCTGCAATTTTACGAGATAATACTGTTGTTGCGTCTAAATGCGCAAATGTTGTGGCTGGTGCGGGATCTGTTAAATCATCCGCAGGTACATACACGGCTTGTACAGAGGTAATTGACCCTTTTTTGGTGGAAGTAATACGTTCTTGCATCGCACCCATTTCTGTTGCTAATGTAGGTTGATACCCTACGGCAGATGGCATACGACCTAACAAGGCAGAAACCTCCGAACCTGCTTGTGTAAAACGGAAAATATTATCTACAAAGAACAGAACATCTTTTCCTTGTGCTTCTCCTGCTCCATCACGAAAATATTCGGCAATGGTTAAGCCAGATAAGGCAACACGTGCACGTGCCCCAGGGGGTTCATTCATTTGTCCAAATACAAAAGTTGCTTTGGATTCTTTCATTCCAGCTTTATCAACTTTAGATAAATCCCATCCTCCTTCTTCCATAGAGTGCATAAAATCATCGCCATATTTAATAATTCCAGATTCTAACATTTCACGAAGTAAATCATTTCCCTCACGAGTTCTTTCTCCAACTCCTGCAAACACAGATAAACCTCCGTGTCCTTTTGCAATATTGTTAATCAATTCTTGAATTAATACAGTTTTACCAACTCCTGCTCCTCCAAATAATCCAATTTTACCTCCTTTTGCATAGGGTTCTATTAAATCAATTACTTTAATTCCTGTAAATAAAACTTCTGTAGATACAGATAAGTCTTCAAATTTTGGTGCTGTTCTGTGGATTGGCAAACCGTCTTTACCTGTTTTATCCAAATCCCCTAAACCGTCAATGGCATCACCAGTTACATTAAACAAACGACCATAAATATCGTTTCCGATTGGCATTTGAATAGGATTTCCAGTAGCAACAACTTCTGCACCTCTACTTAAACCATCGGTAGCATCCATAGCAATCGTTCTAACGGTATCTTCTCCAATATGCTGTTGTACTTCTAAAACTAAAACAGAGCCGTCTGCTTTTTTAATTTCTAGCGAATCGTAAATTTTTGGAAGTTCACTATTTTCTGTATTAAACTCAACATCGATTACGGGTCCGATAATTTGAGAAACTTTACCTGTTGTTGTGGACATTTGTATCTAATTAAAAAATTATATGTTTTATTGTGTAATATTTATATCTTACTTTTCAGCGTGCAAAGGTAATTTTTTTGAGTGGATTTAAAAAGTTTATTATAAATAAATCTGCCGATTTTCTTTTAAAGGGAATGTTTTTTGAAGCATTTATGTTTCACTCATTCTTGGGAGTATTTCATTTTAGAAAAACTTTAGAATCAGTGTTGTTAGCGCAATGAAAATAGTAGCCATTAAAACGCCTTTTGCTCTATGGTCTTGTTTCTTTTTGATATAGACAAAAAATACAAATAAATTAGGAATTGCTGCCAGAGACAATACTTCGCCATACAGTTTTCCTTCTTGTATCAACTCAATTGTTTCATAAAAACCAAAACGAGAAAAATATTGCAAATACAAGAAAATTCCTCCTGCGGTTGCAAACAATGCTACTAAAACTCCAATAGCAATTTCCTTGTTTAGAGTTCCCATGAATTCAATTTTTGAATCATGTGATGCGCAGTCATATCAAACTGAACAGGAACCACAGAAACATAGCCATTTTCTAACGCATACACATCTGTATCTTGTCCCTTGTCTTTGTTTATAAATTCGCCAGAAAGCCAATAATATTCCTTTCCGAATGGACTTTTTCGTTTGTCAAAAACTTCTTTCCAATACCCATTTGCTTGCCTACAGATTTTAATTCCTTTGATATTCTTTGCTTTTAAATTAGGAATATTTACATTTAAAACAATGCCTTCTGGCAAACCATTTAATAAGGTATTTAGGGTAATTTTCTTTACAAATTCTTCAGAAGGTTTAAAATCGGCATGCCATTTAAAATCTAATAATGAAAAACCAATTGCAGGAATTCCTTCAATTCCAGCTTCAACAGCAGCACTCATGGTTCCTGAATAAATAACGTTTATAGATGAGTTTGAACCATGGTTAATACCTGAAACACATAGATCTGGTTTTTTATTCAAAATTTCACTTACTGCCATTTTTACACAATCAGCAGGTGTGCCAGAACAGGTATATTCTAGTTGTGGTCCGTCATCAATAGTTATTGGATTGCAATGCAATACATTATCAACAGTAATTGCGTGTCCCATTCCACTTTGTGGACTATCGGGTGCAATTACCACAACATCACCAATTTTTTTCAACATGTAATGTTGAGTTTATGGTAATTGCATGACCCATTCCGCTTTGTGGACTATCAGGAGCGACAACTACAACATCACCAAGTGTAGTCATAACTTCAATTAAAGCTCTAATACCTGGAGCAGTGATTCCATCATCATTGGTTACTAAAATTAAAGGTTTGTCTTGCATGGTAATACTTTTAAATACAAATGTAATTTATTTTAAACGAATTTTTTACCATTGATTTTTTTACTGACCAAGTTCGGTACTCTGCAAGCTTTTCATAAAAAAAAGGCACAGTTTTCAGTTGCAGTATTCAATCAAAAACTTTGTGACCTCTGCGTTTAAATATGATTTTAGTCATTTTGAAAAACTTTTATCTTGGATTTTCGCAACGACCATTGTAACAATTAATATTTCAGTCGAAACTGAATATAAGTAATTGGCTTTCCAATTTCTAAATACTGGTTCTCATAAAAAGTTTGGATTGCTGTAACTTCTTTGGGCGAGCCTTCATTTTTATATACATTATGATTTGCATTAAGAATTTTATGCCCTTCTCCGTGCAACAACCCTAAAGTATAACCGTGCATAAATTCGCTATCAGTTTTTAAATTTACAATACCATTTTCTTTTAAAATATAATGATATTTTTTTAAGAAATCGGTATTTGTCATTCTGTGTTTTGTGCGCTTATATTTTATTTGCGGATCTGGAAAAGTAATCCAAATTTCATCAACTTCATTTTT
Organism: Polaribacter sp.; assembly: GCA_049607505.1. Taxonomy (GTDB): domain Bacteria; phylum Bacteroidota; class Bacteroidia; order Flavobacteriales; family Flavobacteriaceae; genus Polaribacter. The sequence goes on along the minus strand of JBMYWO010000032.1, from coordinate 9,483 downwards.
AGCAAAGATAAAATCTACCAATTCTATTTGAGTTCTAACAAAAGCAACATTGGCTATGTTTTCTTCAAGTGCAGTTTTTGCCCCTCTCCAAAAACGAGCTCCTTTAATGTCTAAACCAATAAAATTTTTATGAGGATTTTTTCTTGCTAAAGCGATGGTATATTCGCCTTTGCCACAACCTAATTCGATAACAATAGGGTTTTTATTTCCAAAAAAAGAATGCCATTTTCCTTTTAGAGAAAAGTCTGTTATGACTTCGTCTCTTGTAGGTTGAATGACATTTTTAAAGGTTTCGTTTTCCTTAAAACGTTTTAGTTTGTTTTTGCTTCCCAATTTGGCAAGAAATTAAGCTCTGTCTTCTGTTCCTTCTTTTACAAATCTGCGAGATTCTTTCATCCAATACCAAAACAATATTAATAGAACTGTGAGAAAAATCCAATTCACAACATTTGAAAACCACCATCCAAAGTCTTTTGTAGCAACTGATAAACGAAGTGCTTCAAAACTAAAACTGAATGTCCATTGAAAAAAATCTCCAATCCATCTAAAAATATTGCCTGCTATCATAACTTAATTATCTTTACACTGCAAAAATATAAAAAGAAACGATGTTAGCCAATTTTTTCGGGAAATCTAATCCAATCAATTTTGTTATTATTATTGGCTTCTTTTTTTGCTGTTTTTTTATTGCTGTTTTTAATGGTTTCCAAGAAAACGTTTTTGGTGAAAACCCTGTCCTTACAATAGTTGGAATGTTTATTCTTTTTTTGAGTATTTTATATTTCTTTCATAGTATTGTTACTAAAAGTAAGCTAACAGTTGATAACTCGTATGCCTTATTGTTGTTTGTTATTTTTTTTGGGTTTTTCTCTAAAGAGCTATTAGAATTTAAAACAGTCATTTTATTTCTGTTGCACATTCTTTTTTTAAAGAAATTGTATAGTCTTAGATATTCAAAAACTATTTTTCAAACACTTTTTGATGGGGGGCTTTTTTTAGGTGTTTTATTTATTCTTGAACCATTTTCAATTATCTATATAGTGCTTCTTTATATAGCCATTTATTTATATTATAAAATGACGGTAAGAATAATTGGCATTCCAATTCTTGGGTTTATAGTGCCGTTAATTTTCTACGCTACATATCATTTTTGGCAGGACACATTCGATTCTTTTCTTAACCTTTTTTACTTCTTGCCAAACCATAATGAATTTATGTATCTAAAAGATCAATTTTTAATACCGCTGCTATTCATTATATTTTGTGTAATAGCATCATTAATATTAAAAACGCCTCTGGTAATAGCAATCAATAATAAATTTAGAAAAAGTTGGATTTTACTCATTTTCAATGTAAGTATTTCTTTATGTTTTGTCCTTATTCTACCACAAAAAAATGGCTCGGAACTATTATTTATTTTATTCCCAACAGCAATTATTGTTGCTAACGGTATAGAAACAATTGCAAACACGGTCCTTAAAGATGTAATTTTAGTTTCCCTAATTCTATGTTCTTTGTTAGCTCCTTTTCTACTATAATTTTATTCTTTAAAATAAATTGTCTTTACTTTTTTAAATTTGTAATAAATTGAGCAATGCTTTTTGTAAATTTTAAAGCGTACTAAAAAATACATATAAATGGAAGATTTTATTTTATATTTTAAAATGGGGCTATATCATGTGCTAGATTTTTCTGCTTATGACCACATTTTATTTCTTATTGTGCTAGCCGTAGTCTTTAGTTTTTATCAATGGAAAAAAGTAATAGGTTTGGTTACACTTTTTACGATCGGACATTCTTTAACCTTGGGGTTGTCTGCTTACGGAGTTTTAAAAATAAAAATGGATATCATTGAGTTTTTAATTCCGCTAACCATTTTTTTGACTGGATGGATGAATATTTTATCCACTAAAAAAAGAGGCATAGGAAAAGAAAATACCAACTTAATTTTAGCCTTGTTTTTTGGACTTATACACGGCTTGGGTTTTTCTAATTATTTTAAAATGATGATTGGCAAAGAAGAAGAGAAACTATTTCCGTTACTAGAGTTTGCGTTGGGAATTGAAGTCTCACAAATTAGTATTGTTTTGGCGGTTTTAGTGCTAGGAAGTTTGCTTCAAAGTTTTTTTAGAGTCAGCAAAAGAGATTGGGTTTTGGTTGCTTCATCAATAGTCATAGGATTTTCTATTCAAATGATGATAGACAGAGTATTTTGGTAAACTATTAACGTCTTAGTACCTCAAATCTTTCTATTTTCGCTATATGAACAATAAAAAACAATTAAAATATGATACTGCCTATTTAAAAATGGCTTTTGAATGGGGCAAATTATCGCACTGCAAACGCAAGCAAGTGGGTGCATTAATTGTAAAAGACAGGATGATTATTTCTGACGGATTTAACGGAACTCCTTCGGGTTTTGATAATTGCTGCGAAGATGAAAATGGTGCCACAAAATGGGAGGTGTTGCATGCAGAAGCCAATGCAATTTTAAAAGTGGCTTCCTCAACACAATCAGCCAAAGGGGCTACTTTATACATTACATTATCGCCTTGCAAAGAATGTAGCAAACTCATTCATCAAGCAGGAATAAAACGTGTAGTATATGCAAAAGGATATAGAGATTCTTCGGGTTTAGTATTTTTAGAAAAGGCAGGAGTGCTATTAGAACATTTGGATGTTAAACTTTAAATACTTGCTAACTTTATAAACTATTATGAACAAAAACAATCTTCCTATATATTTATCAATTGCTGTTGTTTTCGGAATTCTTATCGGAGTTTTCTTCAACGGAAATTCAAGTTCAGAATTCTCTTTTGTGGGCAAATCACCAAACGAAATTAAAATAAAACGACTTATTGATTATATTCAAAGAGATTATGTAGATACTGTAAATACAGACGGTCTTTTAGACGATGCTATCACTCAAATATTAGGAAAATTAGACCCCCATTCTGTATATATTCCTAAAGAAAATCTACAAGCCGTTACAGAAAGTATGCAAGGGAATTTTGTTGGAATTGGCGTTCAGTTTAGAATGATTAATGATTCTATAACTGTGGTACAAACCATAAAAGGCGGACCAAGTATAAAAGCAGGAATAAAAGCAGGAGACCGAATTTTGGCGGCAAACAAAGATACCTTATTTGGTAAAAAAATGAGAAGCGGACAAGTACCATCCTATTTAAAAGGAAAACCTAAAACTAAAGTTGTTTTACAAGTCTATCGAAAAACAAATGACAGTCTTTTTACTATTGATATTATTAGAGGAAAAGTAAATATTAAAAGTGTAGATGTTGCGTATATGCTTAACGACAGTGTTGGTTACATCAAATTAGATCGTTTTGCTCGTAACACTTATAGAGAATTCAAAACCTCTTTAAATAAATTGCTCAAAAAGGAATGACAGATTTGGTGTTAGATTTACGAGGAAACGGTGGGGGTTTTATAGAGATTGCAAACCGTATTGTTGACGAATTTTTAGAAGATGATAAACTCATCGTTTTCACAAAAAATAATAAAGGAAAAATAAATAAATCTTTTGCCACTGAAAAAGGCAATTTTGAAAAAGGCGGATTATACGTTTTGATTGATGAAAATTCCGCCTCTGCATCAGAAATTGTGGCAGGAGCCTTACAAGACAATGACAAAGGAATCATTATCGGGCGTCGTTCTTTTGGAAAAGGATTGGTACAAGAAGAAATGGATTTAGGTGATGGTTCTGCTGTACGATTGACGACGGCTCGTTATTATACACCCACAGGACGTTCTATTCAAAAACCATATTCTGGAAATGGAAATGATAATTATTATGCAGATTATCAACAAAGAATAAACAGTGGAGAATTAACCAATAAAGATAGTATTCCTATTATAGATTCTTTACAATACAATACACCAAAAGGTAAAATTGTCTATGGTGGAGGGGGCATTATTCCCGATGTTTTTGTTCCTATAGACACCACTTCTTTGATGAGTAATTTCTATTTTAGATCTATTACTAACTTTGCTTTTGACTATGTAGATTCCAATAGAAAAGAACTTTCTAATACATGGAATTTGGATAGTTTTATTGCTAATTTTGATAAAAATGAAACTGTTTTTAACCAATATTATAAAGAAATAAAAGAGTATAAACCTTCATTTAAAACTCAAAAAAATATACAGAAATATTTAAAAGCCACCATTGCAAATGAATTATTTGGCGATGTTGGTTTTTATAGAATTATACATCAAGATGATGCGATGTTGCAAAAGGTTTTGGAGTTGGAAAGTAACAATTAAAAACATTCTTTACATTTAATAGTATTGAATTCAAGAACAATTTTAATCTACTATCTCCATAAAAAACGTTTCAGTAATAAAAAATAGTAACAAAAAACATCTAATTATTAACCAAATGGTATTACATTTGTATCAACAGAACCCGACAAGCCTCTTAACAATGCTCAAATGGTCGGGTCTTCGATTTTATAAGGTTTTGTTTTTATCCCTTTTACTCTATGAAATACACTAAACCTCCCATATCATTTAATGATCAAATTATAACATTAAAACAAAAAGGGCTTGCGTTTAAAAATGAAAAAACCTCTCGTGTTTTTTTAGAAAACATAAGTTATTACCGTTTAAGAGCCTATACATATCCTTTTCAGGATAATAAAAACCCAAATCATCCCTTTATTAAAAAGATAAGTTTTGAAGAAATTATAGATTTATATAATTTTGATAGTAAATTAAGAACGTTAGTATTTGATGCTCTTGAAAAAATAGAAATAGCTTTTCGTACTCAAATTATTTATCGTTGGAGTATGGAAAATGGAAGTCATTGGTATACAAATCCAAGTCTTTTTAGAAATTCTGTATATTTTGCCAAAACAATTTCTTCTTTAGAAAAAGAAATAAAACGTAGCCATGAAACATTTATAAAACATTATAAACAAAAGTATTCTGACCCAGAATTACCTCCTTCATGGATGAGCCTAGAAGTTAGTAGTTTAGGCTTACTTTCTAAACTCTTTGCCAATCTAAAACGAAATGAGCAAAAAAAAGAAATAACTCATCATTTTGGACTTTATAAAGTAGAATTATTAGAAAACTGGATGCGTAGTTTTTGCGATATTAGAAATATTTGTGCACATCACAGTAGGCTATGGAACAGGCGATTTTCTACACATATTGATTTGCCAAAAAAAACCAAAAATAATTTTATAAGTAATAAAAATGTTTATACTAATAAGTTGTATCCAACGCTTTGCGCTATGCAGTATATTTTGGAAATTATAAACCCTAAAAACGGATTTAAAAGTAAATTACTAAATTTAATAAGTAGCTGTCCATTAAAACAAGAAAAAGAAATGGGATTTCCAAAAAATTGGATTCAAGAAAAGATTTGGAAATAATGATAACAATTAAAGCATCCAAAGGTAAAAAAATCTATTTCGCTTCAGACCAACACTTGGGAGCGCCAACTCCAGCAGCTAGTTTACCTCGTGAAAAAAAGTTTGTTGCTTGGTTAGAATTTATAAAAAAAGATGCAAAAGCTATTTTTCTTTTAGGCGATTTATTCGATTTTTGGTTCGAATATAAAACCGTTGTTCCAAAAGGTTTTGTACGTGTTTTAGGAAAATTAGCTGAAATTAGCGATAGCGGAATTCCCATTTATTTCTTTGTAGGAAATCATGATTTATGGATGCGAGATTATTTTGAAAAAGAATTAAACATTCCTGTATATCATCAACCCAAAGAATTTACTATTAATAATAAGCGTTTTTTAATTGGTCATGGCGATGGTTTAGGCCCTGAAGATAAAGGCTATAAACGTATGAAAAAGATGTTTACGTTTCCTTTATTTCAATGGATATTTCACTGGTTGCACCCAGATTTAGGTATTAAATTAGGACAGTATCTATCTGTAAAAAACAAATTGATTTCTGGTGATGAAAATGCTACATTTTTGGGCGAAAAAAATGAATGGTTGGTACAATATTGTAAAAGAAAATTAGCAAAAACACATTACGATTTTTTTGTTTTTGGACACAGGCATTTGCCTCTAAACATTCAATTACAAGAAAATTCTACCTATATAAATCTTGGCGATTGGATTCAATATTTCACCTATGGTGAATTTGAAGAAAACGAATTTTCTTTAAAAGAATTTGAGTCTTAACTTTTTAAATCTGAAATAAATTGCTTTATTTTTTCTACCCCTAAAAACACATTCGGAGCATTTTCTCTTATAAAGTTTGTATTTATTATTTTGTTTGATTGAAAAGCTTTCATCACTTTTTTTCCGTCAAAATCTACAAAAGCAATTCTAAAAAAAAGCTCCTCTTTTTTAAAACCAAAGTCGATTCCTGGCAACATGGCAAATGTATAGTTCTCTAAAACATAGTTTGCTAAATCATAACTGTTAGTAATTCCCAATTTTGAAATTTCTTCTTTGTATGCGTTAAATCCAATAGCCATATAAAATGCACCTTTAGATTTGGTACATTGAATTTTTATTTCTGATAATTCTTTGTAAACATATTCAGAAATATGCTTTAGAATTTCTGATGAATCTGCTACGTAATTCTGTATGTTTAAATCATATTGATACGCTGTTAAGGCAGCAAATTGTATTGGCGAAGAAACACAACTAAAGGTTTCACTAAAAAGTGATTTATAGATGTTTTCTAGTTCTTTTAATGCTTTTGGCAGCTTCATATAGCCTAGTCTATATCCGCCTGCGGAAAAGACCTTACTTAAACCTCCAAAAACAATGGTTTTTTCTGGATAATATTTAGAAATACTTGATGAATACGGTTCATAAAAATTGAGTTGTGAATAAATTTCATCAGAAAGAACCAAGATATTATATTTTCTACAAGTACTAGCAAGTGCTTTGTATTCTTCGTCAGAATAGACGGCTCCTGTTGGATTGTTAGGGGAATTTAGTATTAAAATGTATTGTTTTTCAGAAATTTCATTCTTAAAAAAAGCATCTAAAATTTGGGGCGTGAGTTTAAAATCATTTTTAAAACTTGTCTCTAAAATATGATGCTTTGCTCCTTTTGATTGGATTTGTGGTATATAGCTGACCCAACTTCCTTTAGGAATTAAATACTCTCCTTCAAAAATTAATATGGATTGGTATAAAAGTTCTTTGCTTCCTGGCCCTATAAAAATAGAATCTTTTTCTGTTTCTATTGCTTGATGTTCCTTTAAGAAAACGGCAATTTGTTCTCTTAATTTTTCTAATCCTGCTACGGGTAAATAGTGATTGTTTTGTGCATTTTCTTGTAATGCTTCCACAATGGTTGGGTGTATGGGAAAGGGAGATTGTCCGAAACCAAAATGATAAATAGTTTCTCCTTTTCTTCTTAATTCTTTTACTTTTTCGTTGATAAGAAGTGTAGAAGATTGTTTTAATGATGAAATATTTTTGTTAATCATAACGAGGGTTTTTTACAAAAGAATAGTTTAACGGTTAAGATGCAAGGGAGCATGCTCACTTGTTATAAAAAAAGGTGTCAAATATATTTGACACCTTTTTTTAATTATCTTATTTGAGTTTCAATTATGAAGGATCTTCTTCATAAAAAGTATAAGTAACAACTCCGTCAGCATCAGTGGTTTTAGTAAACCATATTGAATAGCCTGCGGTTCCAGTATATGTCAAATTGTAGCTAGCTATACCTCCATCAGTTACAAAAGAAAGAGTATATGGCACCTCTACTGTATAGGCGTTCCATTGAGAGACATACATTCCAAAATTACCATCAGCAGCCAAAAAACCTTCAATATTTTCCATATTTGTTACACCAAGTGATGAGGCAGCAGTACCTAATAAATCCCAAGTGTCTGTTAAAAAATCAAAATATAGGTCTAAATCAAAAGCCGCATCTGCCCAATTCATAGTAACAGAGAAGGTATCTTCTTTAACCAAAAGAACTGAATTGTTGGTAGATGAAATAGTAGTCTGATAGTTTTCAGCGTATAATACCGTCAAGTTCTTTAAAGTTACTTCTTCATACAATGCACCGTCTAAATCAACAGGAATAGTAATTGTATTGGCTCCTCCTCCATTAGTTCTAATAATATCTGTTGTACCATTACTTAAAGTATATTCTATTTGAGCAGAAGCTGGTAATGTTTGAGATAAATTAACTACCAAATCATAAGAAGTAGTTGTTCGTGGAACAATAACTAAATTCGATACCGAAGCCTCAATAGTTGAGGTAAGGTTTTGTACAGGCACATCATCATCCACCGCACAAGAACTAAATATAACTAGCGTTATTAAAAATAATTTTATTTTATATATATTTTTCATTTTTGTTTAGTTTTTAAAGTTGAGTAACTAAATATGTTACAGTAGCTCCTGTTGTAACTTTGTTAATTTCTAGAACTACAAATTCCATTGTCCAACTACCCGTTAAATTCATAAAGCTACCTGTGTACGTTCTGGTTTCAGTCGGTGAAACAACATCTATAGTATAATCAATAGAAGCGTCAGCAACAGACCAAGGTCTTAAAGTAAATGCATAATCTCCATCAGGAACTGCAGATGGTAAAGTAACCGTTTCGCCTGGCGTAACGGAATACCCTGTATCAATGTCTCCTCCTCCTGAATTAACCAATCTACAATCCAAATCACTACCGCCAGACCAAGTAAAATTAAAAACAAGGTCACCCACTGTAGTTACTATTGGTGTTGGAATGTCTTTAACGGAAAGAGTTCTCGTTCGGTCTCCATTATATACAAAAAACTCTGTATCTGTATTAAAACTAACTTCTACATCTGTAATTTCTACAGTATAGGTTTCTGATTCATTAACTCCGTCATCTTTTGGAGTTACATCAAAATATTTAGCAGTTTGACCTTCTTCTAAAATAACAGTAGTTGGAAAAACAGCTTCTACATCTCCGTCAGAAGAGGATACATTGATAGAAATAGTAACTGTTCCATTTATTGCTGCATTCATCCCCACTCTGTATGATGTAGTTTCTCCTTCTTCCAATTCACTAGAGGTATTATCGTCTGTAAAACCAACTTTAACTTCAACAGGAGTACTGTACACTCCTGGATTTGTTACACTGTCTGTATTATCTTCACAAGAAATGACTAGCAAAGATAAAATAGCAATATAAACTATGTGTTTAATTTTTTTCATAATGAATATATTTTTATTTTATAATTTAAAGTTTAAACGAGCAAAACCTGTTCTACCATTTATTCCAAATTGAGAAGTAACTCGTGGATAAATAAATTGGTTACCGCTTGTTAAGTTTGTTGGTGTCTTATCTGGATACACATCAAAAATGTTACTAGAACCAATAGTGAATGTTAGGTTATCTGTTACATCAAATCCAAAAGAAATGTCTGTAAGAACTTTAGCACCATATTCGTTATGAGCACCATCTGGGTTAAACACAGAACCAAAGAAAGAATTTCTCAAAAAAGCAGTCCATTTATCTCCAGTAAAAGTATGGCTTAAATTA
>JBMYWO010000031.1:0-18293 GCA_049607505.1 Polaribacter sp. | reverse complement strand
TCTATAGAACAACCAGAAACATTGTTAAATCCTTCATCTACCGCCAACACCAAAAACTGATTGTATTTTATGGTAAAAGAACCTTTTAAATCTTCTCCATGACGTGTCCATTGGTTGATAAAATGGGTTGCTTTTTGAGTGATTTTTTCGATTTCTTCTTGCGTAAATTCTCTATCAGATTGATAAATCCAAATACGAGAATTGTCTGGTAAATTTTTATATGCTGTAAACATTTTTTAGTGTAAAATTGTGTATTTGTTTAATTGGATAAAGTTAGTGAAATCGCTGGTTTTATTGACATATTTTTATGAAAAATAGACGGGTAATAAAAGTCAAACCATTTACCTTTATGAAATATTTTCATAGTATCTTTTGTTTGAATAATTCCAAAATTTGGAGCAACATTAATCTGTTTGTGTTTTTTCTTACTACCTTCTATCGTATAAGTGAACTCATATAAATTATAAGGTATATGCAATCTTTCTAAACCTATAAAAAAACCTTCTTTTGGAAATTCTATATCAAATTTTGAAACATCAACTTTTATTTTTCCATCTATTTTACTTGAATAAGCTATAATTTCATTTTTAATCAAATCTTCAGAAGGATTTCCAGTTTTCAAATCAACCTTAAAAAAACGTATTCTAAATTTTGATTTTCTTCTACTAATCATTGCCCCAAAATATACAATAACTTCTTTTAAATATGGTGTGTTTTTATAGGCTTCATTATAATTGAAATATTTTGAAATAATAGTAGGATACTTATCTAAACCTCTAAAAGTACTTTTAATATGTCTTCTTCTATACTTATCAACAACAAATTCTCTATCAATTTTTTTAGCAATAACAATTTCATCTAATTCAATCTCTTTTAGCGTTAAAAATAACGTATTATTCTGTAAATTTTTAGCAAAGACAATAGTATCTTTATAATTTAAACAAGAAATATGGATTTTTTCTTTTAGTATTTTTTGATCAATTTTCAAATTAAAAGTACCATCTTCTTGAGAAGAAATACCTTGATTAGATTTTAAAAAACTAATATTAGCATACACCACAGGCTTATTAGTTTCTTTATCTAAAAGTTTGCCTTTAAAAATTGTTTTTTGAGAAAAAGTTTGACAACAAATAAAAAAGAGAAGAATAGTTTTTTTCATGATTTGTTTTTCACGAATGTAGTTTTGGTTCAACTATCTAATCCTTAATCATTTGTTAATTTAGAAGATTTTAACACAGAATAGGTTACCTCAAATTAAATTTCTGTTGCAACGCCTGTAATTTCTCTTTATCAGACATTTTGTTTTTTGGTGCAGACATTCGTTCTTTAATTTCTCTTAATACTTTTTTAGTATATAAAGGAAAATCTGCTTTTTGTATCCAAGCATTATATCCTGGGTTTTCTTTAAGTACTTCTTCTACAGTTCTTCCTTTGTATTTTCCGAAAGAAAAAATCTCTTTATCTTTATCATTAAATAAAATAAAACCTGCAAAATCTGCTCGTTTTCCGTGGGTAGAATATTCACTTAAAGCACCCACTGTATTTCCTATGTCGTCATATTTATCTAATTGTGCTAACAAAATTTCATACGTTGCATTCGTGTCTGCTTCTGCACCATGTGCGCCTTCTAACTCTTTTCCGCAATAAAATTTGTAGCCAGCACTTAATGTTCTTTGCTCTTTTTTATGAAAAATAACTTGTACATCTATCGCTTTTCTATTATTCATATCAAAATCGATTCCTGCTCGCATTAATTCTTCAGCTAAAAGCGGAATGTCAAATCGGTTTGAATTAAATCCTGCCAAATCGCAATCAGCAATCATCTCATTTATTTTGGGTGCTAATTCTTTAAAAGTAGGTTCAGTTACTACCTGCTCATTTGTAATTCCGTGAATATCAGATGCTTCTTTCGGAATTTTAATTTCAGGATTTACCAACCACGTTTTACTTTCTTTATTTCCGTTGGGAAATACTTTCAAAATCGAAATTTCTACGACTCTATCTGTTGCTATACTAATACCTGTAGTTTCTAAATCGAAAAAAATAATGGGTTTTGTTAGTTTAAGGTTCATTCTTATTTTTAAGTTTTATATCTCTTGTTTCTTGTTTCTCTTGTTTCAAGTTCAAATTTCATTATTTAATTGTGCTTTAAATTCTGCTACTTGTGCTTGTATTTTGGCAGGAAGTGTAGGCTCTTTAAAATTGTACTTCTCTAGTTCTTTCAGAAGAATAGTTGCCAAAATAAATCGTGCAGTTGGCTTATCATCCGCAGGAATTACAAACCAAGGTGCATTTTCTTTTGAGGTTTTATTGATTAGATCCTCATAACAAAATTGATACTTGTCCCACAATTTGCGTTCTTTTAAATCGCCAACAGAAAACTTCCAATTTTTAGCAGGAATATTTAATCTGCGTAACAATCTGTTTTTTTGTTCCTCTTTAGATAAATTTAAAAAGAACTTTAAAACAATCGTTCCATTGGCTACAAGATGCTTTTCAAAATCGTTAATACTATCCATTCTGTCATGATAAAAAGCATCGTCTAAATCATCCATACTTTTTACAGAAGGAATGTTTTCGCTAAAAATATATTCAGGATGCACACGGGTAACCAACACATTTTCATAATGTGTTCTGTTAAAAACGCCTACTTTTCCTTTGGCAGGCAATGCAATATAATGTCGCCATAAAAAATCGTGTTTTAATTCTAATTCTGTGGGAACTTTAAAACTATGGACTTCTACACCACGAACATTACATTGCTTAAAAACCTCACGAATTAGACTATCTTTCCCAGAAGTATCCATTCCTTGTAAGCAAATTAACACGCTATATGTACCTTCCGCATACATAGTATCTTGAAGTTTTGCGAGTTTTTTACGTACTCTTTTCAGCTTTTTTTCTGCATTTTCAATAACTTCTTTGGTCTCAAAATCTTGTAGTTTTATAGTGTTAGAAATTTTATAATTTTTTGTATCCATTTTCTTTTTAATTTTGGCTAACTACATGATAAAAAATAATATTAGCCATAGTTTCTTTAAAATCAGTATTTTAAAAACAAGTATTTGTGAGACCTTTCAGGTGGACTGTTAACTATGCGACTTTATTACTATTTTTCTTCTCTCTATTTTGTTTATAAAGAGTTGCTCTTTTTTTGAATAAAGTTTCTCCAATATTTTTATCTCTCCATTTTTAATTCTTTTATAAGTTTTTTGTTTTCTTTGAACCTTTCAATCAACTTTGTTTTCCAAATAAATATTGTGTTTCATAACTCAAGTTTCGCAGGTTTCAATCCCCTGATAAACAAAGAATAAAAAAATAAAAAAAGTAGTATTTTGTTTATTTAATACACTAAATATTAGCACATTAAACGAATAATTCCAATATTCACAAAATGCTACAAACCAAAGATATTAAAAATTTAAGAGAATTAACTCCTTTTTCTTGTGAGCAGAAAAAATCAATATTTTTTACGGATTTAACATCAGTATTAAAATTAGGAAAATTGCATGCCATTTTTAGTGCAACAAAACAAAAAGGTGTTTCAGGTTTAACTTTGATAAAGATTTTGTTAAGTTTTTCATTTTTAAGCGAAAAAAATGTACATGATTTTATAAGTAGTTACTGGATATGGGTTTGTAAATTAACCCAAGAACAATTAGCGAACAAAGTAGGCACCAAAAAAAGTTATATTTCTCGACTTGAAAACGGAAAGTGTGATATCCAACTCTCAACCCTTTATAGAATATTTGAGTTTGGACTTGGAAAACAAATTAATCTACTTATAAGACAATAATGCCTATCGCTAAACCCATTTTAACTTTTTAAATCTAGATGGTATTTATTCTAGTCCAAAACCAAATCGCCAGCATAAAACTCTAGAACCTTGGTTTTAAAAACATAGTCATATTTAGCTCTAATCATAGCTCCTTCTGCGTTTACCAAACGGTTTCTTACCAAATCAAAATCAAACAAAGTCATAGCTCCATAATTATAACGTTCTTGTGCGTTTTTAAAAGCCTCCTTTTGTGCTGTCAAAGATATTTTTGCCGCCTCATACGATTTAGAAGCTGCTTTTACATCTAAAAACGCTTGTTCTATGGTTTGTTGTAATTGCAATTTCTCGTTCTCTAATCTAGTTTCAAAAATTTCTTTGTTTATAACAGATTTTCCAACATTATTTCTTGTCTGAAAACGATTAAAAATAGGAACACTAATATTAAAACCAACTCCATACCCAAAATTATCATTCAGTTGAGTAAAAAAATCTGTGTTGGTAACACCATTGGGGAGATTTAAATTAAATCCATAATTAGAAGATAATCCGGCAGATGCAGAAATGGTTGGTGAAAAACTAGATTTAGCAATTTTAATATTTAAACCTGCATTTTCTATTGCCAATTTTGCTCTTTCAATTTCTGGTCTATTGTTCAGTGATTTTTCATACACATCATCAGAATTGGTATATAACAATTGGGCAGACGGCGTTCCTAACTCTATTGGAGCAACATCAAATTCGTTGGTAGGAACTTGAAGTGTTTGCGCCAGGTTTAGTAAGGCTATATTCAATACATTTTCTTGCGTAACCACGTTTTGCAAATCGCTTGCAGCTGTAGATTGAGCATTTAACAATTCACCTTTTGCAATAACACCAGCCTCAAATCTACTTTTTGTTGCTTCAATTTGTTTCTTGCTTATTTCATATTGAACTTTAGCAGCATTCAAATTTTCTTTCGCAAAAAGCACATTCAAATATCCGTTTACAACAAAAAGTGAAACATCATTTTCTATCTTTTGCAAATCATATTTACTAGATTCAATACCCAGTTGCGCTTGTTTGTACACATTTGTATTTCTATATCCATTAAAAATAGTATATCCAGAACTCACACCCACTGAACCTCCAAAAATACTTGTGGTAATTCTATTTTGAGAAACAGGATCGAAACCAGAACCAAAGTTTAAATTTCCACCTGTAGAACCATTTAAGTTTGGTAAAAAATTACCTTTTGCTATGGCAACATCTTTTTTTGCCAGTTCTACATTAAGTTTACTTTGTTGAATAGAGATGTTTTTTTCTAATGCCTGATCTACACATTCTTTAAGTGTCCATTTTTTTTGAGAATATGTAGTTAAAAAAGTGAATAGGATAACGACTGATAGTATTTTAGTTTTCAACACGATTTGTTTTTAGGTTGGTATGATTTCAAGTTTTTAATCAGAAAATAAAGTCCATATTCTGACCGTTTTTATATGACGACTAAAAGTAAAATATGTTACAGAATTATATTCTTATTGAAATGTTAATTTTTAGCCTTCTTTTTGTATTTATAAATTGCAAAAAATAATATGCCTACTAAAATATACGGAAACACCATTAAATAAGTAATACCATTATTTACTCCTTCCGCCATAGAAATATCGCCATTTTCTACAACTGCTTTACACATAGCGCATTGCGAAAATGATGATTGATAAGTAAAAATCATCAAGAGTAAAATAGCAATAGTTTTTCTTTTTTTATACATAGTAAGGCGAAATCATTAGATACACAACAACTCCAGTAATAGCTACATACAACCACAATGGAAACGTAAATTTCGCTATTTTTTTATGCTCAGGAAATTTACCTAGTTTGGCTCTCATATAGGTTGTTAATACAAAAGGAATGACAATAATTGATAAAACAATATGTGTAATCAAAATAAAATAATAGACATATCTTATAAATCCTTCGCCTCCAAATTTTGTAGAATCTGAAGTGATATGATAGGCTATGTATAGTATTAAAAATAGTAGAGAACATATTATTGCAAAAGTATTTAGTTGCTCGTGCAGTTTTCTGTTTCCTTTTTTTATGGCGATAACTGCCACAATTAAAACAATGGCGGTTAATCCGTTGATAGATGCATAAATTGGTGGTAAAAAAGTAAGAGGTTTTACATCAAATCCTAGTTTTTTTAAATTCATTCCAAACAAGGCAGCAACTACTAGCGGAACTACGATTGACAATACTGTAATTATTTTTTTATATTTTTTTTCTTGTGCAGTTTTACTCATTCAATAAGATTTTTATATCTTCTTTTAATGCTGTTATTTGGTCGGGAAAACCCTGTTCTTCTAAAGCGCTATAAAATTTTATAGGATTTCCAAATTCATCTTTTCTTGATCGGATATATCCATTTTTATCCACCAAAGCAAACATCCCAGAATGTTCAAATCCGCCATGACTTTCTTCACCTTTGCCAGCATATAATGTAAATCCTTTGTAAGATAAATCAATAACTTCTTCAAATGTTCCTCCTGTTAATAAATGCCAATTAGGATGTGTAATTTTATACGTTTTTGCATATTCTTTTAAAATTTTTGGCGTGTCTATTGTTGGTGTAATGGAAATGGATGCAATTCCAAAATTTGGATTTCCAAAAAATTCATCTTGAATAGAAACCATTTTTTGGTTCATAATTGGGCAAATAGTTGGACAGGTTGTAAAAAAGAATTCTACCACATATACTTTTCCTTGATATGTTTTATTGGTAATTGTTTTTCCATGCTGATTTGTAAATTCAAAATTTGGCACTTTTTCAAACCTATGTAAATCAGGTTTTTTAAAACGATCTACCACTTTTGGAACTGTGTAAATTCCAAATAATAAAATGATAAAAGAGATACCTATATATGAATACTTTTTGCTCATGCTATTTTGTTGCTTTAAAATATAAAATACTGATTAACTATATTTTACAACGGTAATTTTAACCTTGTACCTCTTTGCATATTCTTCGAAATAACGATACCAAACCGTACTTAAAAATGGCAGGTAGCAAGAGACATAGAGGATGTACAAAGTAACACAAAAATTATATAGACCTCAAAAAAAATCAAAAGAAAAAAACAGATTTTTTAAAAAATTAGTATTAATTTGTGAAATTAGTATTCACTTTTTTTAATAGGTTTGTCTTGATAAACCAATAAACATTTTTAACCAAATGAAAATGCTAACAGAGTACGAAATACAAAAAAGATTAGAGAAATTAACAGGTTGGAATTATGACGAAAATGCAATTCATACAGATTATGAATTTAATAATTTTAAAGATTGTATGTCAGTCATAAACAGAATTTCTTTTGAATGTGAAGCTCTCAACCATCACCCAGAATGGAAAAATACATTTAACACATTAGAGATTACATTAACGACTCATGACGCAGGTGGCGTAACAGAATTAGATTTTAAATTGGCAGAAGCAATACATACAATTGTAAAAACTGAAAAATAACAACCTGTTATGAAAAAAACAATTTCACTTATTTTTTTAATTATCATTGTAATTTCTGCTTGCGAAAAAGACGATTTTTGTACTCAAAATCCAGTAACGCCAAATTTAGTCCTTCGTTTTTATGATGATGCAGATAGAGAAACGTTAAAAAATGTGAATACACTTTATGTTTGGGCAGCAGGGAAAGACAGTATTTATGATGGTGTAAGCACAGATTCAATTGCTATTCCTTTAAACAGTTTAGCAAACGAAACTATTTACAATTTTTCTGATGGCACTACCGTAAATACATTTACAATTGCCTATACACCCCAAGAAGAATATGTGTCAAGATCATGTGGTTTTAGAGTTGTTTTTAACGATGCTATTTTTACTTCCAACAATACTTGGATTACCGATTTTTTGCCTTCAACACTCACAACCATTAACAGTCAAAGTTCAGCACATGTACAAATATTTCATTAGCATTTGTTTATTTTTTGTTTTCACTGTTGGATTTTCGCAAGAGAAAGAATCAGCAAAAAAAGAAACGCCGAAAGATAGTATTGTTTATACATCAGCGTACGGATTTCGTGTAGGAATAGACATTAGCAAACCTATAAAATCTTTGATAGATGGTTCTTATAGTGGTTTTGAAATTGTGGGTGATTATAGGATTTCTAAACGTTTTTATGTGGCTACAGAATTAGGATATGAAGAAGAAACAACCGCAGAAGATTATACAAATTCAACCTCAAAAGGAAGTTATATACGGCTAGGATTCAATTTTAATGCTTATGAAAATTGGTTGGATATGAACAACGAAATATTGGTAGGATACCGTTACGGATTTAGTTTTTTTGATCAAACTTTAAATAGTTATACGCCTAATGTAAACAGTCAATATTTTCCTTCAAATTTAATAATAGCCCCCCAAACAGCAACAAATTTAAACGCTCATTGGTCGGAATTTGTAGTGGGAATTAAAGTAGAAACTTTTAAGAATTTCTATATAAGTGCAAGCGTATCCTATAAAATTTTGATGGCGGTAAAAGACCCTGAAAACTTTAAAACTCTTTTTGCACCAGGATTTAACAGAATTTTTGATAGCGGTACAGGTTTTGGATTTAATTATACCATTTCTTATATAATTCCATTTGTTAATAAATAAATTATTTTCTTGTAATGATTTTTAGTAAATTTAAAACCACGTTTTTTAAGTGTTCAGTTTGCAGTGCCTTACTGAATACTGTGACTGGGACTGTCCACTGAATACTGGGACTGCGACTGTAAACTCTGAATAAAAATGGATTTAAAAGATCAGCTTAAAAACTTATTTCCAGAGCATCAAGAAACTGTGGATATTGTGAAAGAAAAATCGGATATTTGGTTACAAGATGATCCAATAATTTGCAAATATGAAAAACGAAAAGGAAAACCCGTTACTATTTTAGAGGGGTATACAGGTGCTACAAAAGATTTTAAACTTTTGGCAAAAAACATTAAAACCAAGTTGAGTGTTGGGGGTAGTTTTAAAGACGACAAAATAATTGTTCAAGGAGATTATAGAGATAAAATTATGGATATACTAAAAGAAAAAGGATTTAAGGTAAAAAGAGTTGGGGGTTAAAACGTTAAAATTTTAGCGTCAAAAAAATAAATTAGTAACAAATTCCGTTAATAGTTATGAATACTTCTACATTACACATCACAAATGGAGATAGTACAACAAATTATCTTCAGAAATTAAATTTTTCAGGTGAGTTTATTACTTGGAGAGAAATGCTTTGCGAAGGAAAAACAACCACAGATGTTGGTAGTGAAACTTTTTGGAAAAACAGATTTAAGTTTTTAAAAGCGTCTTATAATATTACTAAAAAGAAATTTATAGACTATACCCTTAAAGAGTATAGAAATCTCTGTAACAAAAAAAATCAAAAAGAAATTGTGCTGTGGTTTGAGTATGATTTGTTTTGTCAAATTAATATGATTGCAGTTATCAGTTGGCTAAAACGTTTTAGAAAAGGATACCATATTTCTTTAGTGTGTAGCGGAAAAATAGAAAAATCAGATAACATGTTGGGGTTGTCAGAATTATCTGAAACTCAAATAAAAAAGCATTATAAAAATAGAATTGAACTGACACAAGATGATATTGAATATGCAGATTATATATGGCAACTTTACTGCTCTGATAGCCCTTTGCGTTTAGAAACAATTTATAAATTCAATCCGATGTCGCCTTTTCAATATTTGGCATCTGCTTTAGAAGCGCATTTAAAACGCTTTCCATCTTTAGAAAATGGCTTAAATTCAGTTGAAAATACCATTTTAAAAACATCCGAAAAACATCAACTCGAAACCAAAGAACAATTGGTTGACACATTGCTACAAGAACAAGAAGTGTATGGTTTTGGAGATGTACAATATGCACATAAAATAGATAGGTTGCATAAATTATTTTCTTCTTTCAATCCTGTTAAATTAAGTAAAAAAGGGAAAGAAGTTTTAAAAAATCAGATGAATTTTTACGGACAAATACGTAATAATATTTCTTATCTAGGAGGCTCAAAGAAGTATAGTTTTTTATATGATAACGCATCCCAAAAACTATTGCAAATTACCTCTTAAACGAGTAATAAAGTTAAATACATTAAATTAAAAAAAAATGAAAAAAATACTGTTTATTATAATTTGCGTCATTGGTCTTATTAGTTTTTCTTCTTGTAGAAGCACTTCTAAACCTTGTGGTTTAGCAGAAAATATAACCATACAAGTAGAACAAAATCTTAATGATGATATTTTAAAAGTGTAAGTAAATCATTTTTAATTTCAAATTCAGTGAATCCGCTTTTTTATATATAAAAATCACCAATCAATCACCTCTTTTTCAGTAGATTGTAAAATATCATTTGTTTTAGAAAAATGTTTATTTCCAAACCAATACCCTCTATTGGCACTCAATGGTGATGGATGCCCCGAAGTAAGTACAACGTGTTTTTGAGTATCAATTAAGCGCGTTTTCTTTTTCGCAAATCCGCCCCAAAGCAAAAAAATCACGTTTTCTTTTTCATTAGAAATCTCTTTAATAACAGCATCTGTAAAAACTTCCCAACCTTTATTTTGATGGCTTCCTGCTGTATGCGCTCTCACCGTTAAAGTTGCATTTAATAATAAAACACCCTGTTTTGCCCATTTTTCTAAATTTCCACTTTGTGGATATTTTTTCTCTAAATCAGTTTCAATCTCTTTAAAAATATTGATTAATGAAGGTGGGTGCGGAATTCCGTCTTTTACAGAAAAACACAAACCATTGGCTTGATTTGGACCATGATATGGATCTTGACCAATAATAACTACTTTTAGATCATCTAAAGAACAGAAGTCAAAGGCAGCAAAAATATCTTTCCCTTTCGGAAAACATTGATAATTTTGATATTCTAATTTTATAAAATTGACCAATTCTTTAAAATAGGGTTTGTCAAATTCCGATTGTAAAATGTTTTTCCAACTATCCGCTATTTTTACTTGCATTGTTTGTTATTTTTGACTTTTTAAATTCAAGGGTAACTAATTGAAATTAAGGATGTACAACAAATTTCATTTTGTAAGATAATAAGTTTAGTTTTAGGGAAACTATTTTAGTACACAACAAAAGACATAATTGATTGATAAGTAGTAAATTAAGTATTAAAAAATTAGATTAAAACATTGATTTTCATTACATTAAAAGAATAATTTCAAACATTTTTCTAATGAAGAAAACCAATGTTAGTGGTAAAATTAGCGAATTAAGTTCAATTCTTGATACTCATTTTTCAGGAAAATTAAATTTTGCAAGAGTACAGTTAATTGCATTGTTGGTTTTTGGTGTGATATTACAAATTCATTGGTAACTAGCTGTCGGTTCGAGGTATCAAACAAAAATTTTCTCAAGCGGTTATAATGACGTAAAGTAAAAGTTTAGAGAGTGAGTATTTGATTCAAAAAATTTTATAACTTATTAATAATCAAAAGTTAATAAAAAATTATTGTAAATAAAGTCAAGCAATCCTAATAAAAATGAAACAAATTAATTCAGTGTTTTTAATCATACTGATGTTGCTTTCTTCTTGTTCAAAAAAGAAAATAGAAGCAGATATTCTCATACAAAGTGGAACTGTTTATAACGGAATAGATACTATACCAACAAACAATTCAATTGCTATAAAAGACGATAAAATTGTTTTTATAGGTGATGAAAAAGTAGTCTCAATTATTGCTAAAAAAACAATAAATGCCACAGAATTGATTGTTTCCCCAGGATTTATCGATCCACATACACATGCAGACAGAGATTTAATTAAAAAAGAAACTTCACATAACAAACCTTTTTTATTTCAAGGAATAACGACCGTTGTTACAGGGAATGATGGCGATAGTTTTTACCCAACATCAAAATATATTGATATATATAATGCGCACGGAATTGGTACAAACGTAGTGCCATTGGTGGGACACGGAACTATCCGCAAACAAGTAATGGGAAAAAGCGACAGAAAAGCAACTCCTCAAGAAATCAAAAAAATGCAAACTTTGGTGCAGCAAGAAATGGATGCGGGTACTTTTGGTATCTCAACAGGCTTATTTTATGCTCCAGGAAGTTACTCAACTACTGATGAAGTAATAGCATTGGCAAAAATAGTTTCTAAAAATAATGGTATTTACGATACGCATTTACGTGATGAAAGTTCATATACAATCGGATTACTTCCTGCAATAAAAGAAGCCATTGAAATTGGAAGGCAAGCAAAATTGCCTATTCATATTTCACATATAAAATGTTTAGGTGTAGATGTTTGGCATCAAAGCAAAGACATTGTTGCTACAATTGAAAAGGCACAAAAAGAAGGGATTAAAGTTACTGCAAATCAATACCCGTATGATGCTTCTGCAACAGGATTAAAATCGGCAGTGGTGCCTCGTTGGGCAGAAAGTGGCGGTAAAGACTCCTTGTTTATTCGTTATAAGAATCCAACATTTACAAAAAGAATTTTAGAAGAAACCAACAAGAATATTGCACTACGTGGAGGCCCTAATAAATTACTAATTGTAAAGTCAGAAGAGCCAAAATTTGTTGGAAAAACGCTATTAGAAATTTCTAAAATGTTAAACGTTTCGCCAGCAATTGCCGTTTTTGAAGCTTTAAAAACAGGCTATATCCGAGTGGCTTCTTTTAATATGAATCCAGATGATATTCATACATTTATGCAACAAGATTGGGTAGTTACAGGTTCTGACGGAAATACGGGTCATCCTCGTAAATACGGTTCTTTTCCAAGAAAATATCATACATATGTGAAGCAAGATAAAGTGATCAATATTGCCTCATTTATTAACGGAAGTACCTCTAAAACTGCAGATATTTTTAAAATTAGGAAAAGAGGTAAATTACAAAAAGGTTATTTTGCAGACATCATTATTTTTAACCCAAAAACATTTAAAGACAAAGCAGATTATACCGATGCTTTTCAGTTTTCAGAAGGATTGGAATATAGTATTATTAATGGAAAATTAGCCATAGATAAAGGACAATATACGAATGCACTTCACGGAAAAATTTTAAAAAAGGTAACTAATCAGTCATTAAATTGAAATTCAGCTTTAGGAATTAAAACTTCACGGAAATGTGAGGTTTTTTTGTTTGCTTTATTTTTAATCAAATCTTTTTACAATGTCCGTTACGTTTTTTCGTTCAGATTTAACAAAACCAAATCAGAAATTATACAAACCTGTTTTTCAAAAATGCTATGTTATCAAAATCTTAAACTTGTGGTTTTTCAGCAAACCCTATTTAATCAATTCATAAGAACGTTTAATAAAGTTCGTTAATTCTTCACCGTGTAACAAATTTTGAGAAAGTTTTGCCAAATCAAACGCCTGAGAAATTAAACGTTTTTGTTTCTTTTCTGTTTTGGTGTGTAAGATTTCAGAAACTAATTCGTGGTTGGTGTTTACCACCAAATTGTACATATCAGGAAAATTACCCATACCCATCATTCCGCCACCGCCACCAGAAGCCTGCATTTCTTTCATTCTACGCATAAATTCTGGCACCGTAATTATAAACGGAGAAGAAGTAGAGTCCATTGCTTCTAACTGAACTGTATAGGTTTCTTTAGGTACAGCTCCTTCTATAATTGGCTTTAATTTGTCTTTTTCTTCATCAGACAATTTAGAAATAACCGTATCGTCTTTCTTAATTAAATTGTCTATATGATCTGCATCCACTCTAGAGAATTTTACTTTTTCTCCAGAAGTTTCTAATTTCTGCATTAAATGCGAAATAATTGGCGAGTCTAAAATTAAAATTTCATATCCTTTTGCTTTTGCTTCTTGTATATAACTATGTTGTGCATCTTTATTGGCAGCATATAAAATGATGTGATTTCCGTCTTTATCAGTTTGAGTATCTTTTGTTTTTTCAATCAACTCATCAAACGTAAAATAGGTATTATCTACGGTTGGATATAAGGCAAATTTCTTTGCTTTGTCAAAGAATTTATCTTCAGACAACATACCGTACTCAATAATTACTTTAATATCGTTCCATTTTTTCTCAAAATCTTCACGGTCTTTTTTGAATAAAGATGTTAATTTATCAGCAACTTTTTTGGTAATATATCCAGAGATTTTCTTTACGGCACCATCTGCCTGTAAATATGAACGAGAAACGTTTAATGGAATGTCTGGAGAATCAATGACACCTTTCAACATTTGTAAAAAGTCGGGTACAATGCCTTCTACATTATCCGTTACAAAAACCTGATTTTGATATAATTGAATTTTATCTTTTTGCATATCCATTGACGGACTTAACTTTGGGAAGAATAAAATCCCTGTTAAATTAAACGGATAATCTACATTCAAATGAATGTGAAATAAAGACTCTTCAAATTGCATTGGGTACAATTCTCGGTAGAAATTGGTATAATCTTCATCCTTTAAATCTGAAGGTTTTTTAGTCCAAGCAGGATTTGTATTGTTGATGATATTATCTACATCAATTTGTTTGTGAGGTTCAGTAGTTTCCTTACCGTCTTTATCTTTGGTAGTTTTTGGCGTAAAATCTGGGTCGTTTACTTTTTTAGTCCCAAATTTAATGGGTACTTGATTAAAACGATTGTATTTATTTAACAATCCAGAAATTTTTGATTCCTCTAAAAACTCAATAGAATCTTCCGCAAGATGCAAAATAATTTCTGTTCCTCTGTCAGATTTGTCATGTTCCACTAAAGTATATTCAGGAGAACCGTCACATGTCCAATGCGCTGCTTTTTCTTCTTTATACGATTTTGTAATAATTTCTACCTTGTCTGCCACCATAAAAGCAGAGTAAAAACCTAATCCAAAATGACCAATAACGCCTGTGTCATTCTTATCATCTTTATATTTTTCTAAAAATTCTTCGGCACCAGAAAATGCAATTTGATTGATGTATTTTTCAACCTCATCCGCAGTCATTCCTAAACCTTGGTCTTTAATCGTTAATGTTTTCTTGTCTTTGTCTAGGATAACTTCAATTTTTTCATCGCCCAATTCTACTTTGGCTTCACCAATAGAAATAAGGTGTTTTAGTTTAGAAGTTGCATCTGTTCCGTTTGAAATCAATTCACGTAAAAAGATTTCGTGATCTGAATACAAGAATTTTTTAATTAGCGGAAAAATATTTTCAACTGATACATTAATGTTTCCTTTACTCATAATTTATGTAATTTGTTTTTATTTTGTAATGTTATTAACGTTTACGATATTTACTTCGACAAGCTCAGCAGGACAATTCGTTAACTTAATGTCAGTCTGAGCTTGTCGAAGACATTATTTTTATTTTCTGAATTACAATTGTCAAAAAAAATACCAAATTAACATTTATGACAAGATGACAGTTGAATGAGTATCCAGTTCATAGTAGGAAGTCACAGTAAATACGTGTCTCTGAAAAAGGTATTTACTTTCTGCTGATTTTCTTCAATTTTCCCTACAAATATAAATTGATTTTTTGCCCTATCTAAATTGTGTTCCTTGTAGTTAATTTTTAGAGATATTTCCAACAATGTCTAATTGTTTTGTTCCTCCATACCTACTTCCTAAACCCGCGGCAAGAATTACTAAAATCATGTATGCTTTTGAAATTATTTTAGATTGTTCAATATAATTCAATTTGATTGATTATTTTAGTCCGTCTTAAAAATTTATTTTATGAATTTAGCAACAATAGATTACGCTTTTATTATTGGCTTTTTTAGTGTTACATTGTTTATCGGTATTTGGGTTTCTAAAAAATCGAAGCAAAGTACTTCTGAATATTTTTTATCAGGAAGAAATATGCCGTGGTGGTTGTTAGGCGTTTCTATGGTAGCCACTACTTTTTCTACCGATACACCAAATTTAGTAACAGACATCGTGCGTACAAATGGTGTTTCTGGAAACTGGGTTTGGTGGGCATTTTTATTAACAGGAATGCTAACCGTTTTTATTTATGCAAAATTGTGGCGGAAGAGTAATGTAACTACAGATTTAGAATTTTATGTACTTCGTTATGGAGGAAAACCTGCAAAATTTTTACGAGGATTTAGGTCGTTGTATCTAGGAGTTTTCTTTAATGTTTTGGCAATGGCAGGAGTAACATTAGCTGCTATCAAAATTGGTGAAGTAATGTTAGGTTTAACCCCTTGGCAAACTATTGGAGTAGCTTCTGTAATCACTGTCATCTTTAGTGCCATTGGAGGTTTTAAAGGAGTTGTTTATACAGATTTTTTATTGTTTTTTGTGGCTATGGTTGGCGCCATTGGTGCAGCTGTGGTTTCTGTAAATCATCCAGAAGTTGATGGGTTAGGCAATTTATTGGCACACCCAAATGTTGCAGGAAAACTATCTATACTGCCAGATTTTAACAATAAAGAATTATTAATTTCTATTTTTATTATTCCGCTTGCGGTGCAATGGTGGAGTGCTTGGTATCCAGGTGCAGAACCAGGAGGTGGAGGATATATAGCCCAAAGAATGCTAGCTTCTAAAAATGAAAACCATGCCATTGGTGCTACTTTTTTCTTTAATATTTTACATTATGCTTTGCGCCCTTGGCCTTGGATTTTAGTTGCTTTGGCTTCTCTAGTAGTTTTTCCAGATTTGGCAAGTATACAAGAGGCTTTTCCAAATGTTTCTACTGACAAATTGGGGCATGATTTGGCATATCCTGCCATGTTAACTTTTCTTCCTCACGGATTATTAGGCATTGTACTAACATCATTAATTGCTGCCTATATGAGTACCATTTCTACACATTTGAATTGGGGAGCATCGTATATTGTAAACGATTTTTACAAACAAAATATCAACCCAAAAGCGAGCGAAAAAACATTGGTCAATGTGGGAAAATTATCAACTGTGGTTTTAATGATTTTAAGTGCTAGTTTGGCATTGTCTTTTACAAATGCTCTGCAAATTTTTGATTTTATTTTAATGTTTGGTGCAGGTACTGGATTGATCTTTTTATTACGTTGGTTTTGGTGGCGTATCAATGCGTGGAGTGAAATTGCGGCAATGATTTCATCAGGAGTTTTTTCGTTAATCTTTCATTTTAATAATGAATCTTTATTTGGATCAGAAGGTCTTTTTGAAAGCTATTTAAAATTCCCGTTAGTAGTAGTATTAACTACAATTGTTTGGTTGTTAGTTACTTTACTAACCAAACCTGAAGATGATAAAGTTTTATTTGAATTCTATAAAAAAATTCAACCTAAAAAAGAAGGTTGGTTATCAATCATTAATAAAGCAAAAGAGCGTGGAATTGAAATTGAAAAAACAAATTCATCTTCTAGTTTTAGCAGTGGATTATTGGCAGTTTTTATAGGATGTATTTTAGTGTTTAGTTGCTTATTTGCAACAGGAAATTGGATTTATGGCAATTATAGTACGGCGTTAATCTTATCCGCAGTTAGTCTATTAAGTGTTTTTATTTTGATAAAACTTTGGGGTAAAATTAAAGTGAGTTTTTTGTAGCTTTTACGAACGGATGTAGTTGAAAATTCA
The DNA here is from genome assembly GCA_049607505.1 of Polaribacter sp. GTDB lineage: Bacteria > Bacteroidota > Bacteroidia > Flavobacteriales > Flavobacteriaceae > Polaribacter. The sequence continues at coordinate 963 of JBMYWO010000031.1, read as the reverse complement.
TTTTTTGCCGTCCTGTTTGTCATTCCGCAGGAATCTCTTTGCTATTTGTTGGAATTTATTTAGAATTATTTTTAACTCAATATGTTCTATATCATATCTTTTAAGATACTACCAAATATATTATTATCCGTTTCATTTATTTTTTTATTATAATAATTTTTACGTACATTAGCAGAGAATTAAAGAAAAAAGTGGTTCTATGCTGATTTATAAAAATAATATATTTATTTGATAATCAATACACTATAAGCTTTTTAAATTTAAAACAACTATATTTATTAACTTTCTAAAAACTATAAACATTCACATTGCTATAACATAAAGAACACTCATTACAAACAATAATAACCTCTAAAACCCCTAAAGTATGAGCAAGTTTAATCAAAATCGTGATAGTTTTACTATAAACTTTACCCTTAATCGTTCTACAAGTATTTTAATTGGCATCTATTTTTTAATAGCTGATTATCTTATAAAATTTATCCTAAATGGTTTTTCAATTGGTGAAAATCTAACAAGATTTGCATCTCCGCAAATTATAATTCCTAGTGTCGTTTTTCTCGCTTTTATCTCTTTTTCTCTTATCCTATTTTTTGTAAGTAGAAGAAGTGCAAGAAAATTCAATTATAAATTATGGAATGAAAAAACAAAAACCGCTTTTTGGAAGTATTTTACTGGAGTTATATTTACAATTTGTCTATTAGTTTTTTTAGTGAACAATGGTTATACAAACTATGTAGCTAATTGTTTTTTAATACTTTACGGAATTCTATTATTTTTTCTAATAAATAAAAAGTCTCAAAACTTAATTATTTTATCACTAATCAGTATTCTTTTAGGATCCCTTTCTTTTTCAACTCCTATGTATTGGTATTCATTTTTTTGCATTTTAGGAATTGCACATATTTCTTTTGCTGTTCTTGTAAGAAGATGATAGAGTCTTTAATTTTTAAGTGTAATATC
>JBMYWO010000030.1:0-18606 GCA_049607505.1 Polaribacter sp. | reverse complement strand
GTACACAAAAGTTTATTAAAAAATAAACAGAAAAAACCTGTTTCAAAAAATACTTAAACCGATTGTACTAGTAGTACAATCGGTTTTTTATGTGCCTTTTTTAAAGTAAGTTTGTATGGCTAAAAACAACAACAAAAATGAATTATATTCTATTTGATGGCGATGTTAGAAAATCGCTTTTACCATTTACCTATACAAAGCCTGTTGCAGATATTAGAATAGGTATTTTAACCATTAGAGAAAAATGGGAAAAATATTTGGGGGTAAGCACAACTACAATTACCGAAGAATATTTAGAAGAAAAATATCCGATGGTAGAAATGGAAGAGAATATTTTAATAAACACCTCTTTTTTACCTACCAAAAGTTTGATAGAAAAAGTGAAAAACTTATCTAAAAACGAGGCTATTTTTAAAGGTGAAGATGTCATTGCATTTTTTACAACCAATACACAAGGGGAGGTAAATTTTGATACTTATACCCACATTGAATTTGATGAAGAGATTATTCAAATTAAAAATACGTGGGATATTTTTTCTAAAAATGACATCGCCATCAAACAAGATTTTGATTTGATTACAGTAGGAAGAAAATCGCAACCCATTCCCGACGGAGTTCAATATATAAACAAAGAAAATATTTTTATTGAAGAAGGCGCAAAACTAACTTATGGTTTTTTAAATGCTTCTGATGGCCCTATTTATATTGGAAAAAACGCAGAAGTTATGGAGGGTTGTATCGTTAGAGGTGCTTTAGCAATGTGTAATAATTCTGTGTTAAAATTAGGCGCAAAAATTTATGGCGCAACTACCTTAGGACCTTATTGCAAAGTTGGTGGCGAAGTAAATAATTCTGTTTTATTTGGATATTCTAACAAAGGACACGATGGTTTTTTGGGAAATTCGGTATTGGGTGAATGGTGCAATTTGGGAGCAGACACCAATAATTCTAACCTAAAAAATAATTATGCCGAAGTAAAATTGTGGGATTATGAAAGTGGGCGTTTTGCAAAAACTGGATTACAGTTTTGTGGATTGATGATGGGCGATCACTCAAAATGTGGTATCAACACCATGTTTAATACAGGCACAATCATAGGGGTGAGTGCCAATATATTTGGTAGCGGATTTCCAAGAAATTTTGTTCCTTCCTTTAGTTGGGGCGGATCTGCGGGCTATACAACCTATCAAATACATAAGGTATTTGAAGTTGCAGAAGTAGTAATGAAACGTAGAAACATAGAATTTGATGCTAAAGAGCAAAAAATATTAGAACATATTTTTGAAGAAACAAAACAATATCGAAATTATTAAGGTCTTTTAAATTTGGAAAAGTACTGTACAAAATTCCTTTGCGGTTACATACTGCCTTTGATACTCGACAAAATCCACCAAAACTGAAAACGCTGTTTACCGAAGCATTAAAAAACTCATTCTAAAAACCCTAAAATAATCCCTTTTTTTACAAGTCCTGCGTTGGTGGAAACATTTAATTTTAAAAAAATATTCTTCTTATGAGTCTCAACAGTTAATCTACTGATAAAAAGATGTTCCGCAATTTCATTCACTGTTTGTTCTTTAGCGATTAAGGTTACAATTTCTTTTTCTCGTTGAGTAAGTATCTGCTTATTAAATTCAGGAATGCTATTTTCATTTTCTACATTTTTAAAATAAGTTTCATCATCAAGTACTATTCTTTTTATCGCTGTCAAAAACTCATCAATAGTAGTATCTTTTAGTAAATAACCACGGATGTTTTTAGAAGAAAGCATTTGTTGAAAGGTACTGACCACCAAGATTTTTATAGTTGGAAATTGTGTATTTACTTTTTGTATAAACTCCACACCATTCATGGTTGGCATTGAAATATCTGTAATTAATAAATCGGGAGTTGTGTGTTCTAAAGCAGATAAGGCTTTGGTGGCATCTTGAAAAATGGCTAGTATTTCAATATCTTTTTCTAAAGACAATGCCGTTGACAACCCTTCTGCAAAAAGAGGATGATCATCTACTAGAATAAGTTTTATTTTATACATTTTAATTGGATTTTCAATGCTTTAAAAAATCATCTCTACGCTCGCTTCGACAGGCTCACTTCGACAAGCTCACTTCGACAAGCTCACTTCGACAAGCTCAGTGTGGCATTTAGTTTTCCGATTGGCTTTTGTTAAAACGAATGGGCTAATTCTTATTTTGATGCCTCGAATGACATTCAATAATAAATAATTATGTTGTTTATGACATTACCCAAAAACAGGTAATATCTTCAAAATTATATTTTACAAACATTAAAAAAAATTATCATGAAAAAATTAAAAATAGGGATCGCTTTTGTTCTTTTCTTTTGTCTTTCTAAGATAACTGCTCAAGAGACATTTTGTTTGACCCCACAAACATCTTCAAACCTTAATTATTTTAATAATAATAAAAACCTTGCAAAGACTAACAATTCATATTGCTTGAAAATATATTTTCATGTTGTTAGAAGAAGTGATGGCTCGGGGGGACAATCCTTAGCAAGTGTCAATCAAGCTTTACAGATTCTACAAACGGATTTTAATCCTATTGGAATCTCTTTTGATTGGGATTCCTCCATTAATTATATTGACAATACAACTTTTTATAATACTCCTTCTCGAACTATTTTTCAAGTAGATAACCATACTGACGGAATTGATATTTATCTATTTGATGATGATACTGCTGATTCTGGAGGTTTAGCAAACGGTGTTGGCGAATCTTCAGAATTTTATGTATCGGGTAGTTATGAGAATCCAACAAATACTCCTATGGTAACCTCAAGTGTTATTTCTCATGAAATGGGGCATGTGCTGTTTCTCTGGCATACACACCACGGCACACGTTATGAAGGAGGTGATCCAAATCAATGTAAAGAATTGGTTGATGGTAGTAATTCTAATAGTTGTGGCGATTATGTTATAGACACACCAGCAGATCCTTATTTGGGGTTTAATGTAAATCTGTCTAATTGTGTTTGGAATGGTAGTGGTACAGATGCAAATGGCGACTCCTATAATCCAGATACAACGCAAATAATGTCTTATTCTCATCCAGATTGTATGAGTCATTTTTCACAAGGTCAGGGTGTAAGAGCTAGAAATGCAATAGCAACATTGCCTTTTTTGCAACAAACAGTCGTTGATTGTGGTACAAATTGTCAAGATAACATCACAATCACTCAACACGTATATTCAGGAAATACAGACAATCAGTCTGCTGAAAATTCAATAATAGCTATGAATACTATATATACTGGTGCTACGGCAAATTATGATGCAGGAAATACCATCTATTTAAAACCAGGTTTTCATGCAAAGTCTGGATCAACTTTTAGAGCATTTATAGAAGGTTGTAGTCAAACAGAACAAAAAGAGGTAGGTTTGGATGCGGAAATAGTTTCAGAAGAAGTAAAAACGAATACTATTGAAGAAGAAAACGATACTTCTATAAAAATATATCCAAATCCAACAAACGGAATTTTTAAAGTATCAAGTAAGGAAAAGATTATAAGCTATACGGTTTTAAATCAGTTTAATAAAGTTATTTCAAATAAAAAAGTCAGTACAAATAGTATTGATGTTGATATTCAGAATCTATCAAAAGGAGTTTATTTTATAAGAATTCAGTTAGATAGTGGGAAAATGATTACTAAAAAAATTATGAAAGAATAATAGCTTTAACCATATTATGGAAAAGAATAAAAAGAGAAGTGTCATAGCTTCTCTTTTTTAATTTACTGTAAAAGAGTCATTTAAAAAACGTCATTGCGAGGCATCAGGCAAAAAAATCTTAAGTGATTATAACAACGAAATGCTAAATCATTGAAACGTTTAATTACCACATACTTACCTGCTAGCAAGTATGTGGTAAATAGTCTTTAAGCCTCTACTAAATTAGCTTCAAACTGATTTGAGGTATTTTTTTCACCTCCTGCTTTTAAGGCATTATCCCCTGCAAAGAAAGTTTTATGATCATCACCCAAATCAGAACCCGCCATTCTTTGATGTTTCACACAAGCAACACCTTTTCTAATTTCCTGTCTTTGTACGCCTTTTACATACGCTAACATTCCTTCTTCGCCAAAATATCCTTCGGTTAAATCATTCATATGCAATGCAGTTGTATGATAGGTTGGAAGCGTAATTAGGTGATGAAAAATTCCAGCTTCTCTAGCTCCGTCAATTTGAAAAGTTTTAATTTTTTCATCAGCACGATGGCATAATTCTGAACCATCATATTGAGCATCCATTAAATTATTTCTATCATAAGCAGTCATGTTTTCACCTTCGGCAAACATTTCGTCAAAAGCCTGATTACGGAAATTTAATGTCCAGTTAAAAGATGGAGAATTGTTATACACCAATTTTGCATTTGGCACAACTTTTTTAACTCTATTTACCATGTGTGCAATTTGGGTAACATCTGGTGTTGGAGTTTCTATCCAAAGTAAATCTGCACCATTTTGTAAACTTGTTATACAATCTAACACAACTCTATCTATATTAGAACCTTCCTTAAATTTATACAAACCGTTTGCTAATCTTATTGGACGAACTAATTTACCATCTCTCTTAAGCAAAACATCGTCTTCGTAAGCATCTGCAATTGCTACTTCTTCTGCATCTACAAAAGCTAAATATTGGGAAGCCAAATCTCCAAGTTCTTGACTTACGGGTAGTTTTTGAGTAAGACCTGCGCCTTCAGAATCTGTTCTTGCAACAATAATTCCGTCCTCTACGCCCAATTCTAAAAACGCATATCTAATGGCATTTAATTTTGCGATAAAATCTTCATGTGGCACTGTTACCTTTCCGTCTTGATGACCGCATTGTTTTGCGTCAGAAACTTGGTTTTCTATTTGAATGGCACAAGCACCTGCTTGAATCATTTTTTTTGCTAATAAATAAGTAGCTTCTTCATTGCCAAAACCAGCATCAATATCAGCAATAATAGGAACTATATGTGTTTCAAAATTATCTATTTCATTTTGTACATCCTCTCCGTTTTCTAATCTCCTGAATAAATCATTCAATTCAACAGCATCTGCTTGACGTAAAAAATCGTAAATTTCATTTATTAATGATGGAACTGCTGTTTTTTCGTGCATAGATTGGTCTGGCAATGGACCAAATTCAGAACGCAGTGCAGCTACCATCCAACCTGAAAGATATAAATATCTTTTGCTTGTTGTTTTGTGATGTTTTTTTACTGCAATCATTTTTTGCTGTGCCACAAAACCATGCCAGCAACCTAATGACTGTGTATAATTAGATGAATCTGCATCATAGTCTGCCATATCTTTTCTCATAATTGCAGCAGTATATTTTGCAATATCTACCCCCGTTTTAAAACGGTTTTGAGAAACCATTCGTGCTGCATTTTCAGAATTTATGACATTCCAAGTATTTCCATATTTCTCTTTCAAGTTTCTTACAGTTTCTAATGCCGAACTATAATTACTTTGTGCTAAATTTTTCATAATTTTGTTTTTTTAATTGTTAAGATTTTCTAGATTTTGATAATTAAGTCTCGCATACTATTGCCGTAGTTGCGAGACATTTTTTTTTAAATATAATTGTATGCTGATAATGTTAAAAATTCTTTGTATTCTTTTGATAAAACGAGTTCATCAAACAATTTAATTGCCAATTTAAATTTTCCTTTTTCAAAGCTACTTTCCCCAACTAAATCTTTAATTTTTTCTAATTCTTCTTTTTTAAATTGTTCATACATTTCTTGGTCAAAAATTCTATCACCTTCTAATTGAATATTGTTGTGCAACCAATGCCAAACTTGGGTTCTAGAAATTTCTGCAGTTGCAGCATCTTCCATTAAATTATACAATGCTGCTGCACCATTACCACGCAACCAACTTTCTATATATAAAATACCAACATTGATGTTTTTTCTAATTCCGTCTTCAGTAATCGTCCCTTTTGGCATTTCCACTAAATCTGTTTCTGTTACTTTTACATCATTTCTACAAACATGAATTTGATTTTTTGTCATCATATTTTCATTAAAAACATTCATTGCCACAGCCACCAATCCTGGGTGCGCAACCCAAGTTCCGTCATGTCCGTTTTTCACCTCTTGTTCTTTATCTGCTATCACTTTTGCAATTGCTACATTGTTGGCTTCGTCATTATTTTTAATCGGAATTTGAGCCGCCATTCCACCCATAGCGTGTACGCCTCTTTTATGACATCTTTGAATAACAAGCAAAGAGTAGGCTTTCATAAATGGAGTTTTCATGGTTACTTGATCTCTATTGGGCACCATAAAATTTGGATGATTTCTAAACTTTTTGATGTATGAAAAAATATAGTCCCAACGTCCACAGTTCAATCCAGCCATGTGGTCTCTTAACTCATAAATGATTTCGTCTAGTTGAAAACTTGCTGTAATGGTTTCAATCAATACAGTAGCTTTGATTGTTTTTTGAGGAATATTCAAATAGTTTTGTGCAAAAACAAAAACATCATTCCAAAAACGAGCTTCTAAATAATGTTCTAGTTTTGGTAAATAAAAATAAGTAGCAGAACCTTTTTCTTGTAAAGTTTTAATATTATGAAAAAAGTACAAGCCAAAATCTACTAAAGAACCAGACATTTCTTCTCCACCAATTACAAAATGTTTTTCGTTTAAATGCAAGCCTCTAGGTCTTACTATTAATGTTGCTGTTTTTTCATTTAATGTATAAGTTTTATCTTTTTTAGGATTGTAAAATGAAATAGTTTTGTCAATAGCGTCTCGTAAATTAATTTGACCTTCTAAATTATTGACAATATTTGGAGAATTGCTATCTTCAAAATCTGCCATAAACGTTTTTGCACCAGAATTTAAAGCGTTAATAACCATTTTTCTATCTACAGGTCCCGTAATTTCTACTCTTCTGTCTAATAAATCTTCAGGCAATTTTGCACAAACCCAATCCGATTCTCTTACCTCTTTTGTTTCTTTTGGAAAAGAAGGATAATTTCCTGCATCAAAATGTGATTGCTCAATTTCTCTATTAGCAAGTAACTTTAATCGTTTTTGATTAAACTTATCGTGCAATTGTAACAAAAAAAGTGTTGCTTCATCTGTTAAAATATCTTGATAATCATCATTTTTAAATTCTTTAAAATCAATCTCTTTTGTTATAATACTTTCTTGCATAATTTTAAACTATTTTAATTTCTACTCTGCAATAATAGAAATAATTTTTGAACTCTACAAGCGAACGTTCGCTATTTTTACAAAAAAAATTTTTACATCAAGTTCGCTAAATATTCTTATCTTTGATTTTATGATGATAGAAGACGAATACATTCGCTTAATTTTTGGTTTAAAACTGAAGCAAATACGAACAGATAAAAACCTTTCACTATTTGGTTTAGCCAAATTGACAGGTTTATCAAAATCATATTTGAATGAAATTGAAAAAGGAAAAAAATATCCCAAAACCGATAAAATTATAATTCTTTCGGAAAAACTAGAAGTTCCTTATGATCATCTAGTATCTCTTAAACTTGATAAAAATCTTGCTCCTATTGGCGAAATTTTACAATCTAAAGTGTTGAAAGAAATACCTTTAGAATTATTTGGCATTAAAGAAAATAACTTAATTGATATTGTTGCTAATGCCCCTGCAAAGGTAAATGCGTTTATTAGTACAATAATTAAAATTGCACAGAACTACAATTTAACAAGAGAGAGTTTCTTTTTAGCTTCATTAAGATCGTACCAAGAAGCACACAGTAATTATTTTGAAGAAATTGAAAATCATGTAGAAAAATTTGTAAAATCATATCATTTAGATGTATCAAAAAAAATTACCTCTAGCGATTTAGAAGAAATTTTGATTGAAGAATTTAACTATACAATTGATGATCATGAGCTTTCTAAACATGATAACCTTGATGAATTAAGAAATATTTTTATACCAAAAAACAACATATTATTAATAGATAAAAATATTTCTGAAGCGCAAAAAACATTTATTTATGCAAAAGAATTAGCATACAATTTCTTAAACATTAATGACAGATTATTTACTTTTCCTTGGATAAAATTTGAAAATTTTGACCAAGTTTTAAATAATTTTATAGCCTCCTATTTTGCTGGTGCATTAATTATTCCTAGACAAATTCTTACAGAAAAATTGACGAATTTCTTTGCTTTAGAAGAATGGAAACCTTTAAAATTACATCAACTTATTAATCAATTTAATTGTTCTCAAGAAACATTTTATCAACGATTAACCAATATTTTACCGAAATATTTTAATATAAAAAACTTATTTTTTTTACGATTTACACACAAAGAAAACTCACCAGAATATAGACTAAACAAAGAGTTGCACATCACCCAACAACAAGCACCGCATGCAAATAGAAATAACGAACATTATTGTAGGCGATGGGTTTCTATAAAAACAATTCAAGATTTAGAAAACACTTCTAAAAAAAGATCAACATTTGGCATTCAAATTTCTTCTTATGAAAATCAGAAAAATGACTATTTGGTTTTATCATCTGCAACAACAGATCCTTTTAAAAAAGAAATAAATAGAAGCGTAAGTATTGGCATGCTATTATCTTCGCACCTAAAAAAGAAACTTTCTTTTTTTGAAGAAAATACATTTACAAAAAAAAATGTTGGTGTAACCTGCGAAACGTGTTCCGTTAAAAACTGTAAAGAAAGAGTTGCAGCACCTTTAAGGCTAGAAAAACAAGAAAAATATAAACAGATAGCGAATACTGTTGACAATATTATAAACTCTTACGGCTAAATTTTCCTTATTTCAGCAAGCAAAAAGCGGTTGTTTTTTTAAACGAAAACTTGCCTTTACTGCCAAGTATGTGGTAAACTTAAACACTCTAATTGTTCGTCACCATAACCGTTTATGGAAATTTTTGCCTATGCTTTGTGTGACATTTCGTCTTAATATTGACACTTATAAAAACGAGTGTTTGGCTGAGCCTGTCGAAGACTATTTGATTTATTGGTTTAAAAACGCTAAAACATTTTTTTCAATTCTTTCTAATACATTTTCTGTATTGGCTTTTACAAATGTTTCGCCTGTAATTTGCTCATACAGTTCTATATATCTATTCGAAATTTCGATAATTTTCTCGTCAGACATTGTTGGAACTTGTTGCCCTTCTTTTCCTTGAAATCCATTTTCAATTAACCATTGTCGTACAAATTCTTTAGACAATTGTTTTTGATGTTCTCCTTTTTTTTGACGTTCTGCATAGCCATCAGCATAAAAATAACGTGAAGAATCTGGTGTATGAATTTCATCTATTAAAACAATTTTACCGTATTTTGTTTTTCCGAATTCGTATTTTGTATCTACTAAAATCAACCCACGAGAAGCGGCTATTTCTGTTCCTCTTGCAAATAGTTTGCGTGTGTAATCTTCTAAAATGATGTAATCTTCTTCAGAAACAATTTGGTTTGCTAAAATAGCTGAACGAGAAATATCTTCATCGTGTTTGCCATTTTCTGCTTTGGTAGAAGGTGTAATTATTGGATTTGAGAATTTATCATTTTCTTTTAATCCTTTGGGCATTTCTACACCACAAAGAGTTCTTTTTCCTAGTTTGTATTCGCGCGCAGCATGACCAGATAGATAGCCTCTAATCACCATTTCTACTTTAAAGGGTTTGCATACATGACCTATGGCAACATTTTCGTCGGGATTTGCAATGAGCCAATTGGGAACAATATCGGCAGTTTCCTTCATCATTTTGGTAGCAACCTGATTTAAAATTTGACCTTTATATGGGATTTGGCGTGGTAAAACAACATCGAATGCAGAGAGTCGGTCTGAAGCAATCATGACCAATACATCATCATTAATAGTATAAACTTCTCTTACTTTGCCTTTGTAAACAGATTTTTGGTTTGGAAACTTGAAGTTTGTTTTGTTAATTGTATTCATAATTATGAAATTGTTGAATACAAAAATAACTTTTAATTCTAAATTCTAAATACATGACAAAAAAATAATTATTATTAATCGAAATCCTTGTAAGTCTTTTATTACAAGACCTTTCAGGTTTTTGAAACCTGAAAGGTGGGCTGTTAAATATTAACATATTTCGTGAAAAATAATTCGTTCTTTTTTGTCTTTATTTTAACTTTCAAAACCCTTTAAAATAAAAGGTTTTCATTGTTTTTTTTAATTTATTTTAGAGTCAAAAAAGAACGTTTTTTAAAAATTTCAAAAGCTACATAATTAACACCCCACCTGAAAGGTCTCGCAAAACACTTATGTTTAAAGTATTGATTTTAAAGAAACTATATGCTAATATTATTTTTTTGTTATGTACTTAATTCTAAATTATTTTCTTATTAAGGAAAAATTACCATGTAAAACTTCTCCTGTTTCCAACAAAACTTTAAACCAATAATTTGATGATTGTACATTTTCTCCGTCTTTTTTTCCATCCCAAAAATCTCCTTTATTTATTAATTTTTTAACCATTTTACCGTATCTATTATAAATATAAACGGTGTAGTTTACATCAGGAAATTTTTTTAAACCCCAAAAATCGTTGATGGAATCTCCATTTGGAGTAAAGAATTTTGGGAAGGTTTTTATAAAAATTGTTTTTTGATAATATTCGCAACCATTGATTCCTCTAGCATAAACGGTGTGATTTCCTCCTTCTAAATTTCTAAAGATATTTTCTTTTTGATAATTAAATCCGTCTAAAGAATATTCATAGGTTCGAGGCGAATTGATGGCAATTTGAACTGAGTTTGGGTCTGATGAAAAATCATTTATTTGAATGGTAGCATCGGTAATTTCTGAATTGGATAAAACAACTACTTCAACGGTAGAACTAGACATTCCGCAAATTCCATTGTCTATGGTATAGGTATAAACACCCGAAGAATCTAATTGTGGATTGAAAATACCATGTTCACTAACTAAACTTGGCGACCAAGTTCCGTTCGTATTTGGATTGCCTCCTAACATATCAAAGAGGTTGATTTGTTCCGAAAATTCGCAGACTGAAATTTTTCTACTAATTCCAGTATTTGGATTGTTGAGTAATTTTACATCTACTGTAGAACTAACGGTACCGCATTCTCTGTTTGTCAGTGTATATGTATAAATGCCTGCAACGTCTATGTTTGGATTGAATAGACCTGAACCACTTGCTAATACTGGCGACCAGCTCCCTCCAGAAGTTGGGTTGCCTCCTAAAACGGAAAATAAATCGACAATACCCGACTGGTCGCATACAATTATTTCTGCGTCCAAACCTGAATTCAAATCAGAGGCAAATTCTACTTGTATTGCTGCACTTGCATCACCACAAATTGCGTTAAAATGCGTGTATGTATATATTCCTGCTAGGTCTATTGTTGGATCAAAAACACCTGTTCCGCTAGATAAACTGGGTGACCAAGTTCCTCCAACATCTGGATTTCCGCCTAAAACAGAAAATAAATCAACTGCTGGATTGTTAAGACAGATTTCTAAAATGTTGTTTTCTCCAGGGTCTAAAGTGTTGCTTTCTTGAAAATCAAATATTGAATTGTTATCTGCATCAGCTGGGTTTGTATAGCCCGTAGGTTCGTTTATAATAAGACCATTGCTATCTACGGTATCGGGCAAATCGCCTAAAATACCATCATCATTAGGATCGCTAAAACCAGCTTCTAGCACATCAAAACAATTGTCATTATCGCTATCTAAATCTTTTGAATCTGGAAAACCATCGCTGTCTGTATCTTTATTTTGAAAACCATTTTGCTCTACCGTATCTCTGATACCATCATTATCATCGTCTAAATCTATAATATTGGCTATTCCGTCATTATCAAAATCTGGGTTACAGATTTCAATGATAGCTGCTATGTTTGAGCAATCGCCTAAATTATTTTGCACGGTTACTTGTCCTGTGATAATTCCATTATTAAAAAGGTAACACATCCAACTACAATCGCTCATCGATGTATTATTTATCACCTGAAAAAAACCATCTACTTCTATTAAATTTCCAAAACCTATTACTATATTTAAATTCGGATTGTTACTCAAAATAAACCAATCTTCTAAAAAAAATAAATGTCCAATTTTATTTAAAAGAGTAAAGCCTTCAATTTTAGTAATGCTTGTATTTTCAATTCTAAAACCTGCTCCAATAAATTCTAGTGCATTAAAATCTGCTATTTCTTGAACATCTATGCCTACAATATCAAAAAATCTACCGATGCTTTTTAATGAATTAAATCCTGTTATTCCCTTTGTTAATTCAATATTAAAATCATTTCCAACGGTGTGTAAACTATTAAAACCATTGGTTAATAAGAGATTAGGGTTGGATGTAAAATTTAGATCGTCATCAATTTTTTCTAATTGATTAAATGAAGCCACGGTAACTAAATCTGGATTTTCACTAATATTTAGTTCAGTGATGATATTTTTTAAATGAGTAAATCCTAGAATGTTTACTAATTTGGGATTAAAACCTATTTCTAAACTTTCACCAATGGTTTCAATTTTATTAAATCCGTTTATGGTTTTTAAATTCTCATTAATGGCAATAATGATACTGTTTACAATTTCTAAATTATTAAATCCTTCTATGATTTCCAATAGTTTAGAATTGGTGATTTCTATATCGCCATGTACTTCTATTAGGTTATAAAAATTGTTTAATTCTAGAAATTCTACTGTAATAGTTAGTTTTCCATTGATAATTTCAATAAAATTTAATTGAGATAGGTCTGTAATATCGGTAACGGCTCCACCTGTTCCACCGCCTTCACCTGTTAAAGCGTTTGCAATTCTTAAATTTCCATTAATTGTATTGCAACCGCTATAGTTGGCTACAAAGTTGTCAACTTCTTCTTGAGAAGACAAAAATACATCTCCGTCATCTGGGCATTGGGAAAAACCAAATAACCCTAAAAAAAAGAATATGATAAAACAATAGAAATTCTTCATTGGAACAAAAATAGTAAATGATTATTTAAAAAGTCTTATATTTCAACTTATTAGAAGAGTATAAAATTGTGGTTTTGGATATTTTTTTAAGAAACAAATAAATGTATCTTCTGCCAACAAATGTATGGGTTGAAGAATTTGGCTAAAGCCAATTCGTTTTTTTATTTCTCATACATAATGAGCTAAAACTAAAACCCATTACAATTAATTGCAAATAAAACCTTTAATTTTACCACATACTTAGCTGGCAAGTATGTGGTAAATGATTTTAAAAGATCATTAAAGTATTGAAAAATAAATAGTTACACAAAACGTCAATGATAATTCAATTTAACATTTAGTTTTAATGAAAAATTTTAGGAATAGACTTTTATTCAATATTTCATACTTTCTTTTATGGGTTGGTTACTTCGTTTTTGCTCGTCTTTTTTTTCTACTTTTTTATATTGACAAAACACAAGAATTAGGATTTATAACCACAATAAAAACCTTTATATATGGTTTGCGTTTAGATGTTTCTTCTGCAGCCTATTTAAGTTTTATTCCATTTCTATTGATGCTGTTTTCTTTTTTCAACAATCCTAAAAAAGTTGGAAAAATTATAAAATGGTATTCTTATTTTTTATTAATTATCATCAATTTATTATTAATTATTGACGCAGGTTTGTACCAAACTTGGGGAGTTCGTTTGGACACAACACTACTAGCGTATATAAATACTCCTGAAGTGATGATAGCTTCTGTATCTAGGTTTCAATTAATTCTGGGAAGTCTTTTTTGGGTTTTATTATCATTTATTTTTATTAAATTGTTTAAGAAATTCATTAACAAAAGAATACAAAAAATCTTTGTAGGAAATTGGTTGCAAGCACCCATTTTTTTATTGATGACTGCTGCTTTAATCATTCCTGTTCGTGGCGGATTTCAAACCATTCCTGTAAATCAAAGCAATGTTTATTTTTCTGATAAGATGTTTGCCAATCATACGTCTATCAATTTTATATGGAATTTTTTTAACACGCTAACGCATAAAACAGATGGTAAAAATCCGTATAAAAAGTTTGAAGACACCGTGGTTCAAAATATCATTAATAAAAATAGAAATCCACTTTTAGGAATATCAAAAGATTCTATTCTAAACACAAAAAAACCAAATATTATTCTACTCATTTGGGAAGGTTTGCCTGCTAAGTTGGTGGCTCCTTTAGGTGGCGAACCTGACGTTACAGAAAATCTAAATAAACTAACTAAAGAAGGAATTTTATTTACCAATTTCTATGCAAATGGCGATAGAACAGACAAGGGAATTCCTGCCATTTTAAGCGGTTACTATCCGCAACCCGCTAAAAGAATTATGAGGATGCCAAACAAAACGAGAAGTTTGCCTATGTTGCCTCAAAAAATGATTGACTTGGGATATAAAACTTCCTTTTATTATGGTGGCGATTTGAATTTTGGAAATATGAATACCTATGTAAGAAATGCTGGAATTACTGATATTGTGGATGGAAGTGCCTTTGACAAAAAAGACTGGAACTCAAAATGGGGAGCGCACGATCATGTTTTTATGGAACGTTTTACTAAAGATATATCGAAACCTCAAACCGAACCTTTTTTTAAAATTGCACTCACACTTTCTAGCCACGAACCTTTTGAATTTCCTGATACTTATACATTTGGAAAAAATACTGAAGATAATAAATTTAGAAGTTCTCACGCCTATACAGACAAAACCATTGGGAAATTTATTGAAAATGCAAAAAAGCAACCTTGGTGGCAAAATACTTTAGTCATTATTATTTCTGACCACGGACATTGGCTGCCCAAAAAGGAAGGTTTTTTCAATGCCCCAAGTCGTTTTAAAATACCTATGCTTTGGTTGGGCGGTGCGGTAGCCAAAAAAGGCACTGTAATTTCTACTATTGCTGGACAAACAGACTTGGCTTATACGCTTTTGCAAACTCTAGAACAAGATCCATCTGATTTTAAATGGGGAAAAAATATTTTTAATGATACCGAAAATCAATATGCGCATTATATCTTTAATAAAGGTTTTGGCACTATTGATAAAAATGGAGTCTATGCCTATGATTATATCAGCAACAAAACTGTGATTGAAGAAGGAACTTCCTCAAAAAAATTAGACTCGCTAGGGAAAGCTATTTCACAAAATTCGTATCAAGATTTTTTGCATAGGAAATGATTATAAAATAAGCACATTATTTAATCACCATAGATTTTGCAATCGCTTCCAATTCGAAAATAAATTCACGCTTATTTACTGAAGGCGCATAGGTAAATCCTTCAAAGACGATTAAACGATTATTCGTTTTATCAATAATTGTATAATTTAAAAAAGGCCCTGCCATAAAATCGTTTTTCACTTCCCATTTTCCACGAGTTTCGTAGGCTTTTTTTCCTGCTACTGTTGCATCAAAAGTAAAAGGTGTATAAGCTTCTTCTGTAATCATGTGCATGGTTTTTGGGTCTGAACCTGGAATGTATTTTTTGCCAATACTATCTCTAACCGCTACAATATTTTCGGCAATTTTAGATTCGTCTTTTAATGGTAAAGCATAGACCAAAATATTGTTGCTACCTGTTTTGGCAATACCACTTGTTAAATGATGACGCAACCATAAGAATTCTCCTGTGTCATCTACTGTTCTAAATTTATCAGGAATGGTGAAAGAGATTCCTAAATTTTGCAGTGTTTTATAGGTAGAATCATCTAGTCTTTCTTTTGTAAATACTTTTTGCACAGATTTTAAATCTGAGTTTCTATAAGCGTTTAAAATTTCTGTTTTATGTTTTTTAAATTGCTCAATTAAACCTTCTTTTCCGTTTGCAGAAAGGTAAATAACGATTTGTGGTTTTGCATATACATTGTGTTTTATAGCAAATTGCTCTGTATCTGATTCTTCTAAAATTAGAATATTTCTTCCAGATTTCATCATACTACTAAAACCATTGGGTGCTACTTGAGATACACTCATTTTTGGTTCGGGTTGTGGCAAACCTACCATTAGTTCTCCAAAAGTATTTCTAATTTCTTTACCAACATCACCTAACCAAGTACTGCTTTTGGTAACCACCATTACTTTGTTTATTTTACCAACGGCTGTTGGCAACATAAGTTTGTCATTGCCAACGCATGATGTTATTATTAAGGCTGTTACAATAATATATGCTATATTTTTCATAAGGTTTTGTTTTTTACAAGGGAGTATGCTCTCTTGCATAATTATAACTCTTAAACTATTCAATAGGGTTACTTTTTAATATTTTAAGTGAAGACTTTTGTACCCCAAAAATTGTTCCATTCTAATTATAGAATGATTTAACTTTTTCTAAATTCTCAATTTCTTCGGATAAATACTCAATCTTTGTCCTATTTTTAAACGACTATTTTTAAGTCGATTCCACCTTTTTATATCGCTAATTCTGACACCAAATTTATCCGCAATTTTTCCTAAATAATCGCCATTTTTTACCTTGTAACGAATACGTCTGTCCATTTCAAAATACTTTGGCAATGGCTTTTCTCTTTTAGCGGCATCTGTTTCAGCCAAAGCATAAATTTGTTGTTCTTTATCAATAAAATTGATGGTATTTTTTCTTGGCAATGTAATTGCATACTTTTTTCCTTCTATAAAAGGAATAATTTCTAACTTATAAGACGGATTTAAAAATTGTAATAATTCTGAACTAATGCCTGTGGTTTCAGAAATTTGATCAAAACTGATGGTTTTTTTAACACGAATGGTATCGGTTTCAAAATGACGAATTTCTGTTTTATTTGCAACTAATTGATGTTCTTTTTGATATTCAAACAAATACATGGTAGCATAGAATGCAGGAACGTAATCCGCTGTTTCTCTGGGCAAAAACGGACGAATATTCCAATAATTCCGATACCCTCCAGAACGTTTTATCGCTTTAAATACATTTCCTGGACCCGAATTGTAGGCAGCCAAAGCCAAATCCCAATCGCCAAAAATGTCATATAATTCACTTAAATATTTACAAGCTGCAATAGTTGCTTTTACTGGACTTTGACGCTCATCTACATACGAACTTACGTTTAGTTGATATTGAATTCCTGTTGTGTACATAAATTGCCATAAGCCTGTTGCACCAACTACAGATTTTGCTTTGGGGTCTAAAGCAGATTCTACAATAGCCAAATACTTCATTTCTAACGGAATATCATATTGATCTAAATATTTTTCAAACATTGGAAAATAATAGACTGCCTTTGCCATTAATATTGGAAAATATTTTTTTCGATATTTTAAATAGGATTTTATAACTTTTTCTAATTTTGGATTATAAGCAATATGAAAAGGCGTTTTTGTATTGAGTTTTTGTAATCTTTCCTTTAAAATTTCTGTTGATACATTTACATCTGAAACATTTTTTAGATCAATATCTTCCAGATAATATTTGCTAGTATCATAGAGTGGCGATTTGTATTTAGAATCTAATAATAGACTGTCAATTAAAACAATATCATAATCAGAAAATAAATCTGCTGTAGTTATTTTTTTGGGAATTGAATCGATGGATGTTTGCGCAAAAACACTGGTTGTGATAAGAAATAATAGAATTGTTTTTTTCACGAGAATATTTTTAAAATGGTTGTTGAAATGTTAAGAACTGAACACCGAGACTGAATACTGCGACTGAAAACTGAAACTAAATTTTATTTTGCGAGGATTTTTAGTGTTCTAATGGTTCTCTTTTTGTGTGACGAATTCGTAATATTCTAATTTCAGATTTTTTGATTTGGTAAGCTATTCGATAACTATAAACTTCAAAAGCCCTAATTGTACCATCATTATTTTTACGATATTTATCAAGTGGATACATCTCTGGATTGTACTTTAAATTTTCAGCAGTATCAAAGATTTCTTTACGTATTTTTCTGGCTGATTGTAATGATTCTTTTTTGATATAGTTATAAGCCTTATTTAATTGTTTTAAGGCTAATTTTCGCCAAACAACTTTTACCATTGACTTGCTATTTTTCGAGCTTCTTCTTGTGTATAAGAATTCCCTTTCTCAACATCTTCAATAGCTTCGTCAATTTCTTTATTGTATTGTTCTAAACTAATTCTTTGAGGTTCTTCTACTCCTTTATTTATAACATTTTCTAATTGCTCAAAAAGAACTTCATCTACATTAAAAATCTTTTGTATAAACTCATATTTTCTTGCTTCTAAATCCATATTTTTTAGGCTTTTGTTCTAACAAAGATACAATTTCTGCTCAATTTTTTTCACTAATTGAACACCGAGACTGAACACTACCACTGAATACTGCGACTGAATACTGCGACTGAAAACTGAATACTAAACATTCAACTCCACAGCAATAGGGCAATGATCTGAATGTTTGGCTTCTGGCAAAATATAGGCTCTTGAAATGTTGTTTTTTAGCGGTTCTGAAACCATGGCATAATCTAAACGCCAACCTTTATTATTGGCTCTAGAATTTGCTCTATAACTCCACCAAGAAAACTCTTGTTTGTCTTTGTTTAAATAACGAAAACTATCTATAAATCCGTTATTGATAAAACTGCCAATCCATGCTCGTTCTTCTGGCAAAAACCCAGAAACTCCTTTC